>NZ_CP009572.1 GCF_000764535.1 Sphingomonas taxi
TGCGCCCGCCGCCGCCTCGAGCACGTAAGCGATATGCCCACCGGTATCCGCGGTGATCCCATAAGCGACGGGCGGCGACTTCAGACAACCGCCGAGGGCCAGATGCAGGATGAACAAACGACCCCCAAGTTATTGTAGGTTCGAAACGTTTCCTCACGCATTTTGGTTTCGTCACGATCTGTTCACATAACGCTTGGCGGCGACTCGGCGATGATTCATAGAATCGCGATGCCGATCCGCGCCGAAAACCGCTGGCTCTACCCCATCGACTGGCCGCAAGTGTCGAGTGCCATCCGCTTCGTGCGCGCCGGCGCGCGCTGCGAGCGCTGCCGCCGGCCGCATCGCCGCCATGTCGCGCATCTCGGCGACGGTCGCTGGTGGGACGGCGCCGCGACCGGCTGGCGCGACGGCGACGGCCGCCGCATCGCGATGCGGCGCGGCGCGGTGCCGCTCGCCGGCGTGCGCACCACTTATGTCGTGCTCGCCTGCGCGCATCTCGACCACGATCCCGGCAACAATGCCGCCGCCAATCTCGCCGCTCTGTGCCAGCGCTGCCACATGCTCCACGATGCCGCCGAACATCGCTGGCAACGCTGGTGGAACGCCTTCCGCCGGCGCGCCATCCGCGACCTGTTCGAGGATCCGCCGCTTACCCGCCGGCGGCTGATGCACCCACCGACCCGTCGCGGTGTCGACACGTCGAGGCATCGACGCGCGTAAGACAGGTATACGATTCCTTGTTGCGGGTGATTATCATTATTGATAGTCGCCCGTGATCGTGCGTGACATTGCAGATCTCGATCGCCGGCTGCGTCGTTTCGTCGGCCGGCTGGCGCCGCGCGAGGAATCAGGCGACATCGTTCAGGAAGCCTGGCTGCGCGCGCTCCCCGGCCTGCGCCAAGGCCATGTCCTCGACCCCGCCGCCTATCTGTTCCGCGTCGTGCGCAGCGTCGTCATCGACCGCGGCGCCAGGCACCGCCGCGCCGCGCAGGTGCTGGTCGACGCCGGCGATCGCGTCGAGGATGTCGCCGACCGCGCCGCCTCGCCCGAGACGCAGGCGCTGGCCCGCGACCGGCTCGCCCGCATCCGGCGCATCGCCGACACGTTGCCGCCGCGGGCACGCGAGGCGTTCCTGATGCGCCGCTTCGAGGATCTCGATCAGGCGACGATCGCCGAGCGGATGAACATCAGCCGCGGCATGGTCGAAAAGCATCTGCGCCTCGCGCTCGCCCAGATCGCCCGCACGCTCGACGAATGTGACCCGTGAGCGCTGGGCCGAGGTCGGGTTTCGCCGCGCCCGGCCGTCTGGTCTTGCAGGGAGCAGGATCGGAAGGACCGGGATCATGACGCGCCAGACGCCACGCGACGCACCGCCCGTAGAGGAAGCGGCGCATTGGGTCGTCCGCCTCGACGCGGGGCCGCTGTCGCGCCGCGAGACGCGCGCCTTCGCCGCATGGCTGGCGGCGGACCCGGCGCATGCCGCCGCCTACGACCGGCTCGCGACGATCCTGCTGCCGCCGACGTCAATGCGCGTGCCGCCGCGCCGGCCGCGTCGCCGCGTCGGCAACGCGATAGGGACGCGACCGCGGCTTGCACTCGCGGCGAGCGCCGCGGCCGCGACGCTCGCCGTGCTGATCCCGGCCGGCGACGCGCTACGGCTGCGGTGGCAGGCGGATGCGATCACCGGCATCGGCGAGCGCCGGCTGATCCGCCTGCCCGACGGCTCGCAGACGTGGCTCGCGCCGCAGAGCGCGCTGGCGTGGCACATGCACGCCGACCGCCGCGACCTGCGCCTGTTGCGCGGCACCGCCGCCTTCGCGGTCCGCCGCGATCCCGCCCGCCCGTTCGCGGTCGCCAGCGGCGACGGCCAGGCGATCGCCCGCGGCACCGCCTTCATCGTACGGCGCGACGCCGGCGCGACCGAGGTCGACGTCCTCCAGCATCGCGTCGAGGTGCGCACCGGTCGCGGCGGGACGTCGCTGCGCGAGGGCTGGCAGGTGCGCTATACCGCCGACGGCCTGTTGGCACCCGACCGCCGCTTCGATCGCGATGCCGCCGTCGCACTGCTCCGCGGCCGGCTGATCGCCGACGACCAGCCGCTCGGCGACGTGATCGCGGCGTTGCAGTCCTATCGCCATGGCCGCATCCTCCTGTCGCCGCACGCGGCGCGGCGCCGCGTCGATGGCGTCTACGACCTCGATCGTCCCGAAGCGGCGCTGGCGCTGATCGCCTCGTCGCTCGGCCTGCGCCGTCTCGATCTCGGCGGGGTGACGATCCTCTACGCCGGCTGATTATTTTGGATGCCGGGTCGGGTATCCGCCCGATCGTTCGTCTTCCGTAACGGTAATGACAATCATTAGCGTTTGGGGGCTTCATGATACGGTTCGGCAAGGTGATCCGCGGCGCGATGGTGCCGGCGATGCTGGCGGCATCGGCGACGATGGCGGTCGGCGTGGCGCGCGCGCAGCAGGGGGCGGAACAGCCGCGCAGCTTCAACGTCGCGGCGGGACCACTGGCACAGGCGATGCGGCGGTTCGCCGAACAGGCCGATCTGCAATTGTCCTATCCGGCCGAACTCGCCCGCGACAAGCAGACCGCCGGGGTCAGCGGCACGCTGTCGCGTGAGGCGGCACTGGCCCGGCTGCTCGCCGGCACCGGTCTGCACGGGCGGCTGGAAGGGCGATCGCTGACCCTGCTGCCCGATACCGCGGCACAGGCGGACGGCGACGGCGAGCATGTCGCGCTCGCCACGCTCCACGTCGCCGGCGCAGGCGACGATGCGGCCGGCCGCGGCGCCGGCGGGACCCGCCGCGACGAGGCCGACCGGCCGTTCCGCACCGCCGGCTCGTCGGCCTATGTCACGCGCGCCGCGATCGACCGGATCCCGCCGACCGCGATCGGCGACATCCTCAAGACCGCACCCGGGGTGATCTCGAGCGGCGCCAACATCGGCAACACGCTCGACGTCAACATCCGTGGGCTGCAAGGCGCCAGCCGCGTCGCGATGCTGGTCGACGGCGCGCAATCGGCCAGCTCCGACTATCGCGGCTACACCGGCAGCAACAACCGCCTGTCGATCGACCCCGAACTGATCGGCGGCATCGAGATCGACAAGGGACCGACCGGCGGGCCGGCCGGGGCGGGCTATACCGGGGGCGTGGTCAACATCTCGACCCTGCGGGTCGGCGACCTGGTGCCCGAAGGCGAGCATTACGCGCTGCGCCTGCGCGGCAGCATCGGCAGCAACACCGTATCTCCGCCCGAGATCGGCGCATCGGGCGGCCGGTTCGGCGACAAGGACGAGGATTTCCATCCGCGGTTCCGCGAAGACGACTGGCCGGCGCTCCGCAACCATTTCGGCAGCGTCGCACTGGGCGCGCGTTTCGCCCGCGTCGATCTCGTCGCGGCGGTGTCGCGACGCGACCAAGGCAATTACTTTGCCGGCCGCCAGGGCGGCGAGCCGGTCGGCGAATATGACCGCGGCGAGGAGGTGCTCAACACCAGCCAGCATACCACCTCCGGCCTGCTCAAGGCGACGTGGCACTTCGCGCCGGAGCACAGCCTGGAACTCGGCTATATCCGTTACGACAGCCGCTACGGTGAGTCCTGGGAGAGCGAGTTGTTCTGGGCGCAGGGCAAGAACCAGAAGCCCGAACAATTCGCCAGGACCGATACCTATACAGCGAAATACGGGTTCAAGCCGGCGGGGCAGTCGCTGATCGATCTGACCGTGCAGGGCGCGGTGGTCGACAAGGTCGAGAGCAGCATCGCGTCCGACGCGCCGTTCCACACCCGCAACACCGGCGCGTCGCTGGTCAATCGTTCGGTGGCGGAATTGCCCGGCGACGCGGTGCTGACCAGCAGCAACGGCATTTCGCTCGCGCTGGAAAAGGCGCGCGACGACATGCAGGAACCGGCCATGCTGCTCAACGCCAACGGCGAGCGGCAGATCACCAGCCTGTTTACCGACAACCGCATCGACGTCGCCGACTGGCTGACGCTCAACGGCAGCGCCCGCTACGTATATTATCGTCTGCGCCGTGATCTCGCCGACGACGATCCGCGCAGCACCAAGGAGTTGCGGGCGGTGTCCAAGATCGGCAGCGGCAGCGGCACGACGGTCTCCGGCGGCATCACGCTGTCGCCGTTCCGGGGCATCGGCGTCTACGCCTCTTATGCCGAGGGCTATCGCCCGGTCAGCCTGCGCGAATGGACGATGGCGATGGCCTGGACCTATCTGGTGCCCAATCCCAATCTCCGTCCCGAGCGCGCGCACAACATCGAATTCGGCGTCAACGTGTTGCGCGACGGTCTGCTCTTCGCCGGCGATCGGCTCCGGCTGAAGGTGTCGCGGTTCGACAACCACAATCAGGACTATGTCATCCGCCGCCAGTGCAACCAGAAGCGATATTGCACCGAGGGCGGCTACAAATGGTGGCGCACGCCGTACAACATCGATCACGCCGACTTCCGCGGCTATGAGGTGAGCGGCAGCTACGACATCGGCCGCCTGTTCGCCGAGGGCGCCTATACGCGCTACGATCACGTCGAATATTGCATGACGCAGGATCAGTGCGACGAGACGCCGTTCGTCTCCGATTACCAGCGCGTCTATGTCCCGCCGCGCTATTCGGGCAGCGGCACGCTCGGCCTGCGCCTGTTCGATCGCGCGCTGACCCTCGGCGCCCGGGTGAACGTCTTCGGTGCCCGCGTCACCACCGAGGCGGCGCAGACCTTCAACAACGAGACGATCTGGGGCGGCTTCGTCCAGTTCCAGCCCTGGGCGGCGACCCGGCTCGACCTCAGCGCCGAGAATATCGGCGATCGCTTCTATTATGACGTCATGTCGACCACCTGGGTGCCCGCTTCCGGGCGGACGGTGCGGCTGACGCTCACCCAGCGGTTGTGAGCCGCGCAGCAGACCGACGGGCGCCGTTACGATGCCCGTCCCGGTCGCGGCCTCGCGCGTGACGATCGCCGGCCCGTCCGGCGGCTATCGCGGCTGCCTGCGATGTCGGTGGGCAGGACGCCTCTGTACGGCAGCGACGCTGATCGCCGCGATCGCGGCGGCCGGCGTCCGCTTGCACGATGCCGTCGTGCCGGCTCCGCCTCCGCCATCGCTGATGCTGTTCGACATCGACGCCGCCCCACCGGCCTCTCCCCCGGTCCCGGTGCAGCCGCACGTCGCAAGACGGGTCACGCCGCAGCATCCGGCGAGCGTGCCGGTGCCGCCCCCCGTGGCCACGCCGCTACAGGCGCCGGTGCCGATCGTCCGCAGCTTGCCCGCGTCGGCCGCCGCCAGCGCGCCGACACCGCCTGCGCCCGCCCTGCCGCATCCCGCGCCCCCTCCCGCCGCACCGCCGACCCCCGATGCACCGCCCGCCGTCGCCCCGGCCGGGGCGAGCGAGACGAGCTGGGAAGGGCAGGTGCTGGCGCGGCTGGCGAAGCGAAAGGCCTATCCCGAAGCGGCCCGCAGCGCGGGAATCGAGGGCACCGCGCTGGTCCGCTTCACCGTCACCCGCAACGGTGGCCTGCTCGGCGTGGCGCTGGTCGCGTCGTCCGGCTCGGCGCTGCTCGATCATGCTGCGACCGCCGCGGTCGCCCATGCCGTACCGTTCCCGCCGATCCCGCCGGCGCGCGCCGAACGCATCGAACTGACCGTGCCGGTCAGCTTCTCGCTGTCGGCGCTGCGCGCGCGCTAGACTAGAGGAACCGCTGGCCGGCGTGATCGCGGAACAGCTCGGCATTGCGCACGTAATCGGACAGGACCTGCACCGATTTGTGGCGGCTGACCTCCTGCAGCTTGAAGATCGTCGCCCCCTGCGCCGCGCCTTCGGTCAGGAAGCCGGCGCGCAGCGAATGACCGGCGAATTGCGTCGGGTCATAGCCCGCCGCGGCGGCATGCTGCTGGACCAGCCGGGCGATCGCCCGATCGGACATCGCGTCCCCGGTCAGCGCATCGCTGCGCGACAGCCGGCGAAACAGGGGGCCGGAATCGTGCCCCGCCGCGGCCATCCAGGCGAGCAGCAGCGCCTTGGGGCGGATCCGCGAGCCCTCCGGAATGGCGATCACCGCACCGGCACCGGCCCGGTCGGTCTTCGAACGCGCGATGGTCAGCCGCAATCCCTCGGGGACCAGCCCGACGTGTTCGACGCCGAGCGCGACGATCTCCGAGCGGCGCAGCGCCGCGGCCATGCCCACCGCCAGGATCGCGCGATCACGCACCGCCCGGAGCCCGTCGCCCTCGATCCCCGCGAGCATGTTGCGCAACGCCGCGGCATCGGCGGGCTGCTTGCGGCGCTTCGCCCCACCATGTTCGGCGCGGATGCCGGCGAGCACTTCCGCCAGCCGCCCGGCGGTGGGCAGGGCGGTCGGCGCGGGGTGTCCGCCGGCGCGGTGGTAATGACCGATCGCCGCGATCCGCCGCCCGATCGTCGCCGGGTTGAGCCCGCCGACCGCCTGATCGCTGGCGAACACCGCCACCACCTCGGGCGTCGCCGGCAACGCGACGAGTTGATGCGCCGCACACCAGGCGGTGAAGATCGCCCAATCCGATTCATACGCGCGCCGCGTCGCCCCGGCGCGGGCGGCGCGGGCATAAGCGGCGGCCTGCTCGATCTTGTCGTTGAGGATCGCGGGAAGCGCGGGTTGTTCGGGCGCGAATGTGGGGAGCGTCAGCGCGGCGGACTCGATCGGGGGCGCGGCAGGGCGGCGGGGGGGAGCCATAGCAGGGCTGTGCCATGGCGGATCAGCGAGCGCTAGCGCTATGTCCGATAAGCGTGATTATCGGACAATTTTATCCGAAGCTCCAGTGGTAATTAAGCCTGAAACGGAGCACACTCGCCTACGCAATCATCACGCACGATAAGGGCAATAATTTTTCATGATGCCAGCCGCTAAACTTCAGAGCGACAACATATCATCTTAGCTGGTCATCAGAAAGTAGCCATAATAAAGACACCTTCATAAGCACCATTTAATACTTTGGCATTTACCGCTACTATAATAAAAATAAGTACCACGTATCCAACTACATCACTTATTGTATACAAGGAATGATTTTTTCAATTTAATAAACAGTAAGTAAAAATATCCTTTCCCAGACAAAAATTACCTCCGCAAAATACCAATAAGGATATTATTATGGGGTAAAAGCACGTTTTACAATATAGGGACTTAGCGCCTCATACTGCTGTTAGCCTTTCTAGCCTCGTCACCGGCTACTTTGAAAGGGGAAAGCGCATTAGCTTGAGGATCGTAGTAACGGTCGATTCTATTCCTGATCCGTGACTGTACGCGATTCTGAACCCTCAGGTTCAAACGAGCCATCGGCTTGATGCCTGCTTCCTCGGCAACAATGGAGCGCGTTTGCCGCTCGCCCACCGATCCCGCCGACGAGCCAGCAATCTGAGCGGACGATGCCCTCGACGTTTGCTGCGCAGCCGCAATCGATCCGATCGATACGGCTGCAATCACTATAAAACAGCGTATCACGAAGCCCTCTCGTTTGATTCAGGTCGCAAGGATATTTGGTCGACTTGCCCTGTAGTACCGCCCACGGCATCGCTTGGCTGGGCATTCAGTGACAGATATTGCGTCCGGCAATTTGTTGGAACCTCAAAGATCGCCCGTACGCTCCCTCCGCCATTACTACTGTTCGGCAGCGAAGCGCGACCGATCTCTTGCCCGCCAAGGCATGTCAAAGTCCAGTACGGCCTTGACTCTACTGGCTGGTCAATCCCTATTCCATGTGCCTCAAACACGTATCTTCCAGCAGGCAATACCTGCATCTGTTGCATTAACAGTCCACCGATACCTGACGGTGCGCTGAAATCAACCAGACCCGATCGCCGACCGTTAGGCTGAATCACAACGGTGATGCCGTCTTCGCCGCTCGGCTGCCAATCGAAAGGAGTGGGGTCCGCCAGTTGGGCGGCAAAGCGTGAATCCCGCGATCGCGTCTTGGTTACGTTTGGACGGATCGTTGCGTAATAGTCCCACGCCGGATCGACTTGCCCCGCCTCGATCAACCGAGTGATGACAAGCGCGCGTGCCCTTACCGGCACGTCTACTCCCGCCCGCGCCAACTCCTCAAACAACGCAGTGACCGCCTTTGGATCTTCCCCGAGGCTCGCCGCCTGTGATATGAACGGCTCGCTCCAATTTGGCTTGGCCGCCAAGGTCCGGGTTAATGCCGAGCGGATCGCTAGGTTAGCCGATGCCGATCGAAGTACCGGGAACAGCAGGTCGGCAGCAGTCCGCGACGTTCTGAGCGCGATGTCGTAGTGTCGGAGTGCTCCGGGAATGTCGTTCCGCCCGACCGCGGCCTCGATCATCCACAATTGGGTGCGAATATCACGCCGCGACAGCCGCTCTGCATAGCCTAACCACTGCTGGGCTTGATGTGTATCGCCCCTGATCTGGGCGTTCAATCCTAAAGTCGCGGCGGCCGAGACGACACTGGCGTCATTTCGCAATGCGCCGAGAGCCAGCCTGTCCGCCCGCATTCGATCCGTAATCGTCCCCTGTGACCCCGACAGCTTCTCTGCCACCAATGCAGCGATCTGGGCATTGTTGGACGCCAAGGTGTACGCTTGATCCGGCTGCGTGCCGCGAATTGTAAAGGCGATTGCGTGCGTCAACGCCAAGCCGCCGAGCAGCGATGCGACGATGGCAAGCACACCGCGTACGCCCCACTCGCCAGCGGATCGACGCGGCGAGACGGCTCGCCGCGACATCAGGCGCGGCTCTGCTTAGCTTGGGCAGCCTTGTCGCGACCATAGCCATAACCGTATTCATAGCCGTAGCCGTAATGCGCTCGGCGAGCCTCGAACTTGGTCAGCACACCGCCAAAAATCCGTGCATTGGCCGAGACAAGGCGACCAAGTGCGGTTTTGACGAGGGTGGAGCGGATGCCATGCGATTCCACAGCGTAGACGACACCCTCTACGCGGCTGGCGATGAGGGGCGCGTCGGCAAGTCCCATGACCGGCGGACTGTCGATCACGACGTGATCGTAGCTTTCCAGCAGTCTCTCGATCAGCGTTGACAGGCGATTGCCGGTGAGCAGTTCCGCCGCATTAGGGGGGATTGGCCCCGCCGACATCGCCGTGAAACCTAGGTCGGCCATGTCGAAGGTCAGCGTCTCGATCTGATCTTCTCCCGCGAGGAAGTTGCTTAAGCCTCGTGCATGATCAACGCCGCCTAGATGATGAACCGAAGGCGATCGCATATCGCCGTCAACCAGAATCACTTTGCGTTGCCCCCGCGCGAGCGTGGTGGCGAGCGCAAGCGCGGTCGTCGACTTGCCTTCGGCTGGTCGTGTCGAGGTCACCGCGAAAGATCTCGGCACGCCGTGCTCGGTAGTAAAGGCAAGGTTGGTCTGAATTGCCAGATAGGCGTCGACCAAATCTGACTTGCGATCAAGTAGCGCGTCCTTTGGCGTTTCACCCTCGACCTTAGGTACAGATCCTAGCAGTGGCAGACCCAGCCGTTGCTCAACCTCGGTGGGGTCGGCGATCGCCTCGTCCATCCGCTCAAGCGCAAAGGCGAGCCCCACGCCGATGACAGTTCCCGCGATCAGCGACAGTGCCAAGTTGATCAGCAAGCGCGGTGACGAAGGTCGCTGAGGCACGTCCGCTTGGTCGACAACCGCTATATTGTTGACGCCTACGCCGCCCGCAACGCCGATTTCCTTAAATCGCTGCAAGAGTCCTTCGTACAGGGCGCGGTTAGTGTCCACTTCCTGCTGGAAGATGTTATACTGAATGCTGCGACGCCGAAGGTCGAGATAGCTGCCCTTTAACTGCTCAACACGAACCTGTAGAACTCGTTCACGTTCAACCGCGCTACGATAATCAGCTTCTAGCGATCCAGTCGCACGTCGTTCCTCGGTGGATATACTGCGGTCTAGCTGGTCAATCTGCGATTGTACGGCCTGTGCCGCAGGATAGCTTGGTTCGAATTGCGTCATCAGACGCTGATATTCGGCACGCAATTCAGCCCGGCGCTGGCGCAGTGTATTGATGGCAGGATTGCGCAACGCTTCCGTGGACGCCCCAGCACCCGTCTCGCGATAGCGCGCTTCCGCAGCGATCCGCTCGGCCGTCGCTTGGGCCAATGCCGAATTAAGCGTCCCGAGATCGTCAGCGACGATCGAACGCTCGGAGGTCGAGCCGTCGGCGCCCCGTTGACCAGGCAGGTTGATGATGCGCTCGCGGGAGGCGTAGGCGACCAGTTGGCGCTGCGACTCGTCCAGCTGCTCCTTCTGTTGCGCGAGCTGGCGCCGCAGGAGATTACGTCCGTAGGACGTCGCCTGGATCTTCCGCTCCAAATTGATCTGAATGTAGCTCTCGGCCCAGGCGTTCGCTACTTTGGCAGAGAAGGCCGGGTCGGGGCTGGTGAAACGGACTTCAACAAGACGGGACAAGCGTGCGGGCGCAACGCTCAAGTTGCCGCGCAGGATTTCACCTGCCACACGTTGGCGTACATCGCGGCCTGCAGCAGGATAACGTCCATTGACTAGTTGAAAAGCCGAATCCTTGCGATCAATGCGAAACAGAGCGTAAAAACTGGGATCGTCAATCAAGCGCAGTTGGGCTGCGACACGTTCGGAAAGTGACCGCGACCGCAGCAAGCCGTATTGCGTCTGGTAGAATTCTTGGTCGGCCAGCCCCGTCTCGCGCTCTACGCCCTGGAAGTTGGTGACTTGGCTGGATTCACGTGCAATTTCGATCGTAGCCGTAGCTGTGTACTTAGGCGTCATCAGCAACGTGCCAACTATCCCAAGCAGGAACATAGCCGCGATGGCGCCGAGAATGACGTAACGCCGGCGAAAAGCCATCCGCAAATACTGTCGGATCGGCGGAAGCTGGTTGGCTGAGCTGGCCGTCTGATCAGCGGGCGGTACCGCCATAGACACACCGGCGCCAAGGTTTGATGTCAACACGTTCATACCGGGCACCTCTACTGCAGAATCGCAATTAACGGTGCCGCGATCAACGGCGACAGCGAGACCAAGTCGCGGAACAGGCGACGCTGCGGTGAATCACCGACGATGACGATGTCGTTCGCGAATACGGGTGGGTCATCATAGGCGCCCTGGCGGATGGCCTCAATATTATACAGCCCCGCCATTCGGCGGCCGTCCACAGTACGCAGAATCACAACGTCATCTTGCCGTGCAAATTCCGATAAGCCGCGTGCCGACGCGATTACCCGTAACAAAGTCATTTGATTGGTCACAGGATAGAGGCCGGGTTCCACCACCTGCCCGTCTACCGTGACCACCTGGCTCACAGAACTCTTAATGTTGACGATTACCTCCGGCTTGCGCACACCTCGAGCATGCAGCGCCGTTTCGATGGTCCGCGCCAGTTCTTCGGCGGTACGACCTCGCGCGTCCACCGTTCCAACAAGTGGCATTGCAATGCGGCCACTCGCGTCGACCTGCATTTCCCGGTTGAGATCGGGAACGTTGAAGACGTCGACTTGAATGGTGTCGAGCGGGCCGATTAGGGCCGGTCGGTCGCCAGCCGTCAAATCGCCGCGGACAGGCGGAGGAAGCTCCCTGCTACCCTCCACTACCGTCAGCCGATCAGTCGATACAAGTGGCTGCCGCCCGGCGCATCCGGACAAGGCAGCGACCATCGCCAAGGCAATACAAAGCTTACGCATGCGCGTCAGGGGCATCCACAAAAATCCAGGAGGAGGTCGGTCTATACGCACTCGTCATCAACGGGTAAAGTCGATCACTTCGCTGTATCCCAGCGTCCGCTCAGCCATACCCCCGACAGCGCAACGATCGCCATGATCATTGGCGTACGAGCGGGGTAGTCGGTAATGCTGGCCACCAGCACTAGTAGCAAAATCGCCGACCCTAATTGCTCGACGGACGCTTTCTTGCGCCACGCCCTCACGCTGGCAAACGCCCACCAGAGGAGCGCAGCCCCGAGCAGTAGACCGCTGGCCAAACCGCCGTCGAGGATGACTTCCAGATAATCGTTGTGGGCGTGGTTGAAGTAGGATGGCTTCAGCAATTCGAAAGGCTCGAACATCCTGAAGATTGGATCGAAGCCGCCGAACCCCGCACCGATCGGGAAATAGGCCCGAATCATGGCGAGCACCGTGGGCAGCCCCCGTGCGCGCATGTCTTGGGCGGCGTCGAGGGCGAACGCGCGATCGATCGACGCGGCGCGATCAGCCACGACGCTCAGCAGAACGAATAGGCCAACGATCGAGACGAGACCGATCAGAACGAGAGGCCACAGCCAGCGCGGCGCCCGGTGCAAGGTGCGCCGAAGCCTTTTACGGGCGAGCGGCACCGCGGTTGCCAAGGCGATTACGCCAAGCAGCATCCCCGCCCGCGATCCGGTAGCCAGGATAGTGAGCACAAAGAGCAGCACCATTCCCAAGGCAACGGGGAGTCGCCAACGCTTGCCGCCCGACAATGCCCAGACCGGCGCGACGAGGCATCCGATCGCCAGAAATAGTGCGAAGTGGTTCCGATTTGCGAACCCCCCGTTCACGTCCCCCGGCGTGTCGTTGATCAGCGGGTGATCGAACCCGACGCCGGTGAACTGCAGTAACCCGATCAGGGTCGACGCGATTACCAAAGCCAGCAGAACGCCCACTGACCAATCCTCTTCCGATTTCCGCAATCCGATCGCGAGAAGCAATATCGTAAAGGGCACGACAAGCGAGGACACCGCGTTGAGCGCTGCGCTCGGGACGATCGCAATCGGCCGCCACGGTTGAGCTTCGCCAGCGATTTTCGCCGGAAGGGTCAGAATCGACCGATTTGGCAACGCTTCCCAAAGGTTCGGTGGAAGAGGAATGAGTTGCACGCTCACTAGTAGCGACGCGGCAAAAAGGATCATGATCGGCGCTGGCGCGCGACGCCAGTTGGGCCTCTCGGCCCAGATAGCGGCGAAGACCAAAATCGCCCACGCCGCGCCGCGTACGACCACCTGCCCAAACACGTCGGCGCGTGACGCCCCGCCGCCCACCCAAAGGACCACGAACATCAGGCAGAGCAAGACGAAGGCGAGGCTGGGCTTCGGAAAAGAGCGGTAGGACTGGTCGGCTGGCATGATGCCCCGTGTAGGCGATGTGCGGGGTGAACGGAACCGCAGATCGGTGGATTGCCATGACGATCAACGCGGTTCGGCTTCCTTTCGCCGACCCAGCAGGAGGAGGGTCGCGACCTGAAAGGCGGACACGAGCGGGATCGACGCGGTGAGCCCGACCAGACCAAACCTCCATACCAGCAACAGGCCGAGAGTAAGCTTGATGACGAGGGTGCCCCCTCCCATGATCGCCAGACTGGCAAAGTCCCGTGTTACAATCTGACGTTGCGAATACAACATCGCCAAGAGGTAGAAGGGTAGCTGCCAGATCATGACTCCGAGGAGCGTTGCCACCACCTTCGTATCTGCGCCAGAAAACGAACCACGTTGGAAGAGAAGGCGAACAATCGGTTCGGACAAGCCCGAGACAAACAGCGCGGCCGCCCCGCCGACGACACCGAGCAACAAGCTCCAGCGCGCGATGAACCGTTTCAACTCCTGGGGTGCAGCGTGCGACATTGACGCCAACGCGGGCAGCAATACGCGTGGCACGGCCAGTGCGAGGAGCGTCAGCAGCACTCCTTGCGCGCGCAAAGTATAGCTAAATCGGGAAAGCGATCCGGTAGGCAATTGCGCCGCGATGACCTGATCGACAATGTTGGTGGCGGATTGCAATAGTTGGACGCCCGCCATGACCAGAAATGCGGATCGGAACTGCCGCCAGGCGGCGTTCTGCAGGCTGGCCGTCGGGCGATCAAGGTTGCCGCTACGCGCTAGCGAGACGAGGGTTGCTATCAGTTGAAGGGTGAACCCCGCCACGGTCGAGAGGACCAATACTCGGATCGATACCGGGAACAGCAGCAGCGCAATCAGAATCGTTAGCGCCGGCAGGCCTTCGTAGAGGCTGTTGACGTGGAGATTGCGCGCCATGAGGCACGAGGAACCATATTGGGCCACGAAGAGCAGCGGGACCATGAGCCACAGCTGTGGCAGTGCGTCGCGAGCGTAGCCGACCGCTTCGGCGCCGAGTCCCGATGCGCCCGCCGTTATGTAACCGTACAGTCCAAGCCAGCTGAGCAGGCCGGCGACGATCCCCACGACCGTAGCGAACATCATGAACTCGGCCCGGAAATGCGCCGCCGCCTCAGGCGATCGGCGTTCGAGCGTGATGAGATGCGGGATTAGAATCGCCGAGATAGTGCTGAACCACATCGACGCGGGCGTGGAGAGGATGTTGAATAGGAACAGATAGGCATCGAGCGCCGCACCGGTGCCGAACCTAGCCGCCACCACCATTTCCTTCAGCAGCCCAGCTACCTTGGCAAGGCCAGCAAGCAGGATCACCACTCCGAAGGTCCGGAGCGTAATCGATCGAGTCAGTAGGTGTTTCGCTGTGGCCAGCACGGGCATCTCAAAAGGAATGAAAGGCGGGATAATGATCGCGTCGCTCCTACCGGATCGACGCGATTGGTTCTAATCACCCTTCGAGGCCGCTGTCGCCGCGGTAATGATCGCAATACCAGGCGACGAACGCCGCTACGCCCTCCTCAACCGATGTCGTAGGCACATAGCCTGTAAGGCGACGGAGCAGCTCAGGCGACGCCTCCGTAGCTGGGACATCGCCCTGTTGCATCGGCAGCATGTTCTTGCGCGCGGTGCGATTAAGAGCCGTCTCGAGCGCGCCGATATAATCCATCAGCGGCGTCGGCTTGCCTCCGCCAATATTGACGATCCGAAACGGTGCCACCGGCGAGAGGCTGTCGCCCTCGACCGGCTCCTTGCCGGGGATTGCAGCGGAGAGATGGACGATCGATGCAGCCAGATCTTCGACATAGGTGAAGTCGCGCACCATCTCGCCGTTATTAAAGACATCGATCGGTTCGTCGGCGAGGATCGCCTTAGCGAACTTGAACAGAGCCATGTCGGGCCGGCCCCACGGACCATAGACTGTGAAGAACCGGAAGAATGTCATCGGCGTACCGTAGAGATGGCTGTAGCTGTGCCCCATCAACTCGGTTGCGCCCTTGGTCGCGGCGTAAAGACTAATCGGCGTTTGTGTCCGCTGGCGCTCATCGAACGGCATCTCGCGATTGGCGCCATAGACGGAACTCGTCGATGCGGCCAAAAAATGCCGGACTGGGTGACGACGCGCCAGCTCGAGCAGGTTATAGGTACCGATCAGGTTGGTCGAGATGTAGCTCTCGGGGTGGTCGATCGAGTAGCGCACGCCCGCTTGGGCGGCGAGGTGGATGACGACGTCAGGCGCGAATGCACGCCACGCATCGCCGACTGCCTGGACATCCTCGATCGAGATTCGCGCAACGCTGAAATTGGGGTAATTCTCCAGGATGTCGTTGCGACGCTCCTTCAGCGCGACATCATAATAATCACTGAAATTGTCGATGCCGAGCACCCTGGCACCCTGCTGGAGCAGCCGGCTGGCGGTGTGGAATCCGATGAACCCGGCCGTGCCCGTGATCAGCACGCGTGGTGGTTGGTCGGCCATTTCTGTTCCTCGGTGATGGAAGGATCGATTGGAGGAGGTCTCTAGACCGAACCGATCAAGCGTCAATGGAGCAGGTCGACCCGATTGCCGTCGTTACCTGGCGTCGTCGGCGATTGGGTTGCCGATCGACGGTAATATACCTACACGGGCGGCCTTTCCAAAAACGGTCCGACGATGGAGTTGAGGTTGATGACGCGCGACAAGCAGACGGTGATTGTCGTCGGGCTAGGCTACGTAGGACTTCCGCTAGCTGTAGCGCTGTGCCGGACGACTGAATGCTGGGGTCTCGACATCGATACCAAGCGCATCGCCGAGTTGAAGGACGGTTGGGACCGGACCGGCGAGATCGACAGCGAGCGACTGGGCGCGTCCGGCCTAATCCTGACCGACGATCCCGCCGCATGCCCGCCCGCCGACGTCTACATCGTCACCGTCCCCACTCCGGTCGATACAAACAACCAGCCCGACCTGTCGATCGTCATGGCCGCGACGCGGACGGTCGCCGGCATGATCGATTCCGCACGGCAACCGGTCGTCATCTTTGAAAGCACCGTCTATCCGGGGGTCACCGAAGATTTGTGCGGACCGGAGATCGAGCGGCTGTCAGGGCTGAAGGCCGGACAGGACTTCTTCCTTGGCTACTCGCCCGAGCGGATCAATCCGGGCGACCGTGAGCATACGATCGATCGTATCACGAAGGTCGTGTCGGGGCAGGACGCGTCGACGCTTGACCGCGTTGCCGCGCTGTACGAGGGTGTGACCAGCGGCGGTGTTTACCGCGCGGCTTCGATCAAGGCGGCTGAAGCAGCCAAGGTGATCGAGAACGCACAACGTGACATCAACATCGCGTTCGTCAACGAGATCACGCAGATCTTCGGCAAGCTCGACCTATCCGTATGGGACGTCCTTGATGCGGCGCGCACCAAGTGGAACTTCCTACCGTTCCAGCCTGGCCTGGTCGGTGGCCACTGCATTGGCGTCGACCCTTATTACCTGAGTCATCTCGCGACAACCTTGGGCAAGGATCCGCAGGTCATTCTGGCCGGCCGCAATACCAACGACGCGATGGCGCATTGGATCGCCGCACAGGCGTTGGGTGAGACGAAGCCCGCATCCATCCTGGTGCTGGGACTGACCTTCAAGGAGGACGTTCCTGACCTGCGCAATTCAAAGGTCGCCGACTTGGTGACGGTACTGGCTGCCGACACCCAAGTGACGGTCCACGACCCACTGGCCGACGCGGCGGAAGCGGCCCACGAGTACGGACTAACGCTCGACGCGGAGGCATTGAACGGGCGCTACGACCTGGTCGTGCTCGCGGTCCCTCACACCCACTACAAGGATCGAGCAGCCTCGCTCGGCGACCTGGTTGGGCCGAAAGGTCGTTTCTTCGACTTGAAGCGGGTCGTGCCAATACTGCGAGAGCAGCTTGGTGACCGTTACGTCACAATCTGAGCATCCGACCGTGACCCGCAGCACGCCACCGAAAAGCCAATTCCATGCGATTAATAGACGCGGCAAGCGGCTGTTCGACTTAGTTCTCGCATTGGCGCTGGCGCTGCCCGCGCTGGGCGCGTGCCTCGCTTTCGCGGTCCTGATCCGGCTGGTCGATCGTTCCTCGCCGCTGTTCCGGCAGAAGCGGGTCGGCCGACGCGGCCGCCCTTTCTTTCTCTACAAGCTGCGCACCATGCGCGCCGATAGCCCCAATCTGCCGACGCATGAATCGTCGGCATCGCACGTAACCCTGCTTGGCCGCTTCTTGCGCCGTACCAAGATCGATGAGTTGCCGCAGCTCATCAACGTGCTGAGGGGCGACATGAGCTTTGTCGGTCCGAGGCCGTGTCTGCCGAGCCAGATCGACCTGATCCACCGTCGCGAGGAACTGGGCGTGTCGGCGCTGCGCCCAGGCATTACTGGCGTAAGCCAGATCGTTGGACTCGACATGTCGCAGCCCGCGATCTTGGCGACGAACGACGCGACCTACCTCCGCCCCTGGTCGCTCCGCACTGATCTCGCCATCCTGTCACGGACGTTCCTAGGCGGGGGGGCGGGCGACGCATTGTTCGCCTCCGAACTACGCCGGAACCGCAATAATCACGATAGATAGCCCAGCTGCTCCGCCGTTGTATGGCGAGGTCGCCATCCCAAATCCACCTCCAGGGCTAATCGTTGTTGTCTGGCGACGGTCGCATCTACGATCGTGTCGCGTGACAACAGATCGATAAAAGGCACCGGTACAAGCCGTGCGCCACGCCCTACGGCGCTGCCAATCAGCGAGGACAAGGCTGCCAGATTGATCGGTTCAGGATCTGCCGGTGCGTAGATCCCTCTCAAAGGTGTTTCAGAACGTGCGAGAAGACAAGTAAGATCACCGAGATTCTCGATGCCGAGGAAACGACGCGGCGCTGTCGCGGCGCCGAGCGGCAGTGGATGCCCCGCCGCGACGTGCTTGGCGAGTGAGGCGAACATGCCACGCGAGCCGTGGCCATAAACTGGCGGCAGCCGCAGCGAGATCGCTACGCGGAACTCCGATGCTCGCTCGGCCAGAACCTGTTCAGCCGCCTGCTTCGACCAGCCATAGGCAGAACGGTTCGGTCGATCAGCATAGATCGAGCTAGCGAGCACGATCCCGCACACACCCGTATCAACCGCCGCGCTCGCCAACGTTTTCATTAGGTCTGCCGCTTCACCGCGATTGGCAACATCGTACATTTTGCGATTGGCGCGATCGGCGAAATGGAAGATCGTCTCGGTCTGCTCGAGCAAGTCCGGCATTGCTGCCAGATCCTCGTAGCGGTTGACGCGAAGCGGCCGGACGTTATCGACCGACGCTGCGGCAGGCGACCGGGCGACCGCGGTTACCGTGAAACCGGCCCGAGCCAATACATCGACGATCGCCGCGCCGATAATGCCGCTCGCCCCGGTGACAATGACGTTACGCCGATAGTGAGTCACGCGTGGGCCCTCGGTAGAAGTGCCTGAACATAAAGTTCCAGATGTTGTTCGGTGACGCGTTTGATGTCGAACTCGGCTTCCGCCAGCCGCCGCCCCTCCTTGCCCATCACGGCGCGTCGGATGGGATCACCGATCAGGTCAAGGATGGCCGCGGCGAGCGCCGCGACGTCGCGGACGGGGACGAGCGATCCGCTCAGACCCGGCCTGATCGCGTCGCGGCAACCGGGTACGTCGGTAGTCACCACAGCCCGGCCAGCAGCCGCAGCGTCGACCAAGCTCTTTGGGAAGCCTTCGCGATACGAGGGCAGCGCGACCAGATTCACATCGGCGAACATCCGGTCAACGTCGGTGCTGTACGGAATGTGCTCGACCCATCCTTCATTGATCCAGCGCGCCAACTCGTCCGCCGACAGGCCCGTCGGATTCTCCGGATCCAGCTTGCCCTGCAACCGGAACACGACAGAGGGGTGCTGCGCCTTGACCTGCCGCGCCGCCTGCGCGAACTCCTCGACGCCCTTGTCGCGCAGCAGTCGCGCCGGCAGCAGGACGACCGGCGGACCGGCGGGTTCAGCGTGAACGGTAATTCGCGACAGGTCGACGCCTGAACCCTTGATTATCACCGTACGAGCGTGACGGGTGAGCTGCAGCCGCGCAAAGATCGACCGATCGACCTCGTTCTGGAAGATGACGGTGCTGCGCGACCGATTGAGCGCAAAGGCATAGCCACGGCAGACCAAAGCGCGCAGTAGCCGAACCTTGGGCCGGTCGCTCGTGAAGAGGTAACCCAAGCCGGATATAGCGGACACTGTCGGAATGCCGCGTAACCGAGCCAGCGCTCCACCGAAGATCACCGGCTTAGCGGTGATGAGATGGATGAGGTCCGGCCTGATCGTGCTCAGCACCCGGTTATAGCTAATCAACGTGTAAAGCTGTCCGATCAGCCCGTTGTGACGCCGTACGGGCACGGTCTCGACATGCTCGATGCCATGCTCGCCGAAGACCCGCGTTGTTGGCCCTGGTGGGCAGGAAACGACTGCCCGATAGCCTGCCTGTCGCACGGCAATTGCGAGATTGAGCCGATGGGAGACGAAGAAGTCCGCGTCGTTCACCATGAACAGAACGGTAGGCTTGGCTGCTGTTCCCATGTCTTTCCTTTGACGTGCGCTCCGACCCGTCGCAAAGCGCGTGAAGGACCGCATGGTGTCGTGCTTGCCTTCGTTATCGCCTGTCCCTATCGCAAGCGACAGATGACGAAGCAACCGGGCCTACGGATTACCGGTCGCTCGATCCGCTGAGATAGATGATCACGATCCGGCAGGGCTTATTCTAGCGCAATGAACAACGGACGTGCCCCCCAGAACCCTGCGTTCACCATCTTCACGCCGACCTTCAACCGTGCCGGAACGCTGGAACGGTTGTTCGACAGCATCGCCCGACAGACCTTTCGGGACTTCGAATGGCTAGTTGTCGACGACGGATCGACCGATGACACTGCCACACTGATCGCGCGACTGGCGGCGCACGCGAATTTTCCCATCCGCTACCGGCATCAACCCAATGCCGGCAAGCACATTGCCTTCAACAACGGCGTCCGTGAGGCGCGGGGCGAATTTTTCCTTACTATCGATTCGGACGACGAACTGATGCCCGAGGCGGTGGCCGTGCTGTACGACTCCTGGCTATCGATCCCAGCAGTCGAGCGTCATGGCTTCACTGGGGTGACTGCGCGCTGCGTTGACCAGCATGGCCATCTTGTAGGGAAACAGCTCGATCGATCGCCGCTCGACAGCGATTCCGCGGAGGCCACGCTAATCCTCGATATGCTTGGCGAGCGAATAGGTTTTCACCGCACCGACGTGCTGCGCGCGCACCTGTTTCCTACCCATCTGCCGACACGCTTCATCCCCGAGGGACGCGTCTGGCTCGACATCGCGCGGCGCTATCGCACCCGATTCATCGAAACACCGGCGCGCATCTTCCACGATCACGGAGCGCCCAGGCTGAGCGCGCTCGACCGATCGCAGCGTGCTTGGGGCGATCTAGAATACCACCACTTCGCGCTCGCTCACTACGCTGCCTGGTGGCGGCGGGCGCCGGTCGCGGTCGTCAAGCTCGCGATCGGTATGCGCCGGGCGGAACTACATCTGGGGAGATCGGGTGGACGCGCGAACTTCCCCCGTATCGCACGGCTGCTGGCGTTTGCCGTGGAGCCGGTCGCCTCGCTGGCCTACGCGCGGGACCTGTATTCGCAGCACGGCGGCATGGGAACGCGTCTGCTGCTGGCCAGGCTACTACTGCGCGGACGCGCAGGCAGGCGTTTCTCGACATTGATGGGGCGGCGTGATCGCGACCGCGCGCGCGGAGCGATCACGATCCATGTCGCGGACGTAACGTCGGTGATCGACCCGGCAGACACCCGCAACCACGAGCTTTTGTTCTCGCCCAAAACGGCCAAGTTGGAACTTCTCGCGGTGCTCCGGACGCTTGCGCCGCGGCATCGACGGATTGCGACGGTGGGCGACAATGTCACCTTCGTGGCCTTGCAGCTAGCGCGCGCCGTTCCGCAAGCGGCCATACTGGCCGTTGAGCAGGATCCCGCCCAATCAGATCGCACGCGGGCAGCCGCATGGGCGAGCTACGTCAATAATATCATAGCCGCCACCGCTTCCCTGACGACCGATCCGCATGTGCTGGATGATCGCGACTTTGTCTATTTCGACGGCATCGCGGCCGTGCAGGCCTGGGTCAATGCAGGTGCCATAGGGTCGGGACTCGTCGACATCGTAGTCGAGGATCCGGATGCCGATGCGACTTTGGCATCGCTGCTGGCGCGCGCCGGTTATTGGCGGACGCCGTGGACGGCATCAACGATCAGCGTCTGGTCGCGTGCGCCGGCAACCCCAGTGCCGCCAGGTAACGGCTGACCGCTTCCGGTTCGGCAAACGCCATGGCGCGGGAGCGTGCATCGACGAGCGGCGCGTTCAGCACCTGCTCGATCGCGGCGGCCATGGCCGCGGGATCACGCATTGGCACCAGCGCACCCCAGCGACCGTCTTCCAAGATCTCCTCGGGACCGGTGGGACAATCAGTGCTGACCAGCGCCGCACCGCAGGCCATCGCTTGGATCAGCGCCCCCGGCATCCCTTCGTAGATCGACGACAGGACGAACACCGACGCGCGGCTCATGAATGCGAACGGATTGGCGGCGAAGCCCGGCAGATCGACGTCAACCCCGACGCCGCTGGCGTCGACCTGGGCCTGAAGAGCGGCACGATCCTCGCCCTCACCCAGCACGATCAGCCTAGCCGAGCGGCGGGCGCGAACGATCCGGAACGCGTCGATCAGGGTGGCGAAGTCCTTTTGCGCCGACAGCCGTCCACAGCCAAGCACCACCGGGATTGACGCGTCCGCCGCTAGCCAGGGGTGCGCGCAGGATTGTGCCGCAGCCTCGACCAATTCGGCGTTGACTACCGGATTGTAGATGCACTCCAACTTGTCGTCAGGCAAGTGCAGCTGTTCCTTCAGTTCGCCGATCATCGCCGCAGCCACCACTATCACACGATCGGCTAGACGGTACGTCGGTCGCATCAATCGGCGGATCACCTGATATCGCAGGCCGCGACTGTAGCGCCGCGCGGCGGCAAGGCTGAGCCGCTCGCTGACCACCAAACGTGCCCGGCTGCGGCTGAGGCGATGCGCGAGGATCGCGACGATATTGGCGTGGCTCAACGCCGCCAGCAACGCCCCCGGCCGCTCGCGACGCAGGTAGCGCGTCAGCGCACCGACGCTCCGGATGACACTGCCACTCCCGAGTTCAACGACCCTGACGTCTGAGGCGATCTGGGCGAGGTACGGACCGCTGGCTTCCACCAGAACGAGATCAACCTGGTAGCCACGACCGGCGAAACCACTGGCAAGAATAGCCATCACTCGCTCCGCCCCACCCCCTTCCAGCGAGGGCAGAAAGATGGCGATGTCGGGCGCATCGAAGGGCGCGATCATGATCCGCTCTCCGTTGCGACAGCTGCAACCGATCGGCCAAAGCCTGTGATGCGATTGCCCCCGAGCAATCGGATGGGCCCGGCAACACGGATGCCAACCATAGCTTGCTTCGCCTTAATGATGTTGTTCACGACCTTTGCGCCGGAGGCCAGGATCCGGATCGTTCCGTTGATGTCGTTGAAACGCGGCTCGGTCAGCGTGTTTGCCTCTACTGTCGCATCGCTCCCCGTCACGATAATTGCGGAGCCAAAGAACCGGTCGACACGGTTGTCCGCGACGGTGCATGCGCGTCCGGACACGCTGATAGCTCCATCGACCCGCCCTAGAGAGGCAAGAACGACAGCGGCCGACAGATGGCTGCCGTCGCGGTTCAGTCCCGCAATCCCGCCACAGGCGTCGGCAGTCATCTGCGTAATTACAGCCGGCGCATAGGCTGCTGCATGAACATAGATCAGCGGTGTATCGGCACGCGGCGTGGTGACGCGCGTGAACTTGGGGGTCTCGATCTTGATCGGCTCGTCGGTTCGCCAGCCGTCGCCGGCCGGAATATCGATGGCTCCGCGCTCCGCATCGGGACCGAAGCCGCTAATCCGTGGACGGATGATGTGGCCGCGCGCACTGCCCCACGAGATCGCTCCACGCCGATTATCGTCGAAGACGCAATCGGTCGCGACGATGTCGCGCGGACGCGAGACGGTCGACACCAGAAGACCGAATCCTTGGTTGCCTATGAAACGGACGCGATCCACCATGATGTCGCTGATCGAACCGTTGGGCGCGCCTGCGTCGCTTTCGAGATCGATGCCAGCCGCAGGTGCGGTACCGTTGGTATTGGAAAAAGCTCCGCCCCGAAACACACCGGCATGCCCCTGAATCACCGAACATCCCTGTCGAAAGCAATTGTCGGCGACGCAGTCGATGAACTGGAAGTCCCGGCAGTGGGTATCGAAGCGTTCCGGCGTGGCCGAGAACAAAATGAAACCATCGCAAACCGCATTGACGGATCGGACCCCGATACAGCGGAACCGCCGACACGACTGGAAGGTGAGGGAATGTGCCGGCACTTCGCGCGGTATGCGCGCCACGCGATTGGCATCACAGGTCAGCGTCGCAAGCTCGAAATCACTGCACTCGACGAAGAACAACATGCCATGATCGTAGGTCACCGGGGTACCCGACCGCATGACGATCGATCCAGTACCTGTAATGCGGAAATTCGATTTGCGGGCGATGGTGATCCCCCGCGCCAGGATGTATCGGCCATTCAGTTCGATGCGGATTCCTGGACCAATCTGGTCGAACAAAGCGCACAATTGCTTGCTGTGATCCTGCTGTATCGGGGTCGCTCCAAACATCTCCGGGGTGAGTAGATTACCTTGCCGCACCCATGCTCCGAGCGAAGCGGACGTGGACCGGGCGGCTATGTATCGGCCGCCGAGCGGGTCGCTCGCGATCGCCGTGCGATAATCCCCTGCCTGCCACCGGAACAGCCCAGCCCTTCCCACTTCGCTGAGGCGGATCAATCCAGAGCGGGGGTCGGCGGTGCGCAAGCCGGCGAGATCGGGCACGTCGACCGCCTTCCCGGCGGCCGAGCAGGCAGTAGCGGCGATCCCGGCAACGGTCGCCAAGCGAAGAACATCCCGACGAGATACGATAGAGAATGGCCCCCGACTCACGCAGTTCCACCCGTTCCAGCCCAAATCCAAAAATACAGCCCAGAGAACAGAAAATAGTGGGTGTAAAAAAGTATTCTCCGGTTCGGCCTTACGTATCGGGACATTACAGCGAGCGCCGGCACACCGATCGCCACGAACCGCGAGCCGTACGTCCCCATGAAAATCGACGCCGCGAACATGAACACGTTGAGGGCAAAGAAATACAGATCGAATCCAGCCTCCTCGTCCGATCTAACCAGATAGAAGGTCACCAGAAACAGTGCCCAGCCAATCCCAAGCAGAACGCCAGAGGTCTGGTCATCCTGAACGAAAGCTCGACCGTCTCCCAATGACGATAGCGCAAAGTCCCGAAAATATGACACGACGAACGCCAGCGCGAATGTGATCGCCATGGCTAGCAGGAAACGCTTATCGAGCCAGCGCTTGATTTTAGACCATTCAGCCAACCGGTAGATGTAATAGATTGAGACGAACAGCAGAAATGACGTGTGGATGGACAATGCCGCGACAAACAGCGGAGCTTGGATCAGCGGTCGCTTGATCCGCGTAGCCGTAAAGAAAATCGCAGCTGCCAGCCCGGACCGCAGCTGTTCGATGACCAGATTGACAAACGCAGGATTAAATATAAATAACGTAGCAATATAGGAGCGCGTTCTCACAAATATGTGATACGCGATCAGGAATGTTGCGAATAAAGATACAATATAGAAACTTGTATCAATGTTACCTGTCCAACGCCACAAGGCGTCGAATCCATATACCCAAAGTCCCTCAGCGAGCATGAAGCGAAGCCAGTCGAGGTTGATGACCGAAAATACGTACCAGCCGCTTTCGAAACCTATTCGGTAATTCTGTAGATCAGGAAAGGTATAGGGAAAACGAGCCGTCCAATCGACAATGACGAAGGCGACACAGGTCACCGCCGCAGTCAGGATGGCTTTGATCTGATTGGTGATCGTCATAACATCCGCAGGCGGGAGAAGAAAGATTCTCGATGCAGGTCGCTTTTGGCGCAACCGCGACGCCGACGCAAATCGCTCGGCGATGTCGGCGTCCATGGCGCCGGTGGTAAAGACCGGCTAGTAGCCGGCGAATGCGCGTCTTCCACATAATTTCAGGGTTGGGGCCGGGGGGAGCCGAGCACATGCTCTGGCGCCTGATCGCGGCAACCCCCGGTATTTCCCATGCGGTCTTCAGCCTCACCGGCACCGGCGTGCTGTCCGATCGGCTGCGCATGGCGGGGGCTAACCTGGTCAACGACGAGCGGGATCGCGGAAAATTTCGTGACCTTGCTAGTTTGCGGAATCGGATTGTCGCATATGCGCCCGACGTGATCCAAGGTTGGATGTACCACGGCAACCTCGCAGCGCAGTTGATGCGGTCAGCCGCACCGCATGCCGCACTGCTTTGGAACGTTCGCCAATCGCTTACTGATCGGCGGCTGACCAAACCTACCACTCGTACCGTGATCCGAGCACTCGCCTTCCTGTCGCGCGCGCCAGACGCGATCATCTACAACGCCGACAGCGCGGCGGACGATCACGAAGCATTAGGGTTCGTGCGTGACAAGCGGGTTATTCTGCCTAACGGCTTTGACACTGCACTGTTCAAACCCGACTTAGGACATCGTCGGACGATCCGCGCCGAACTCGGCCTCTCGGACGACCAGCTGGCGATCGGTTTTGTCGCCCGGTTCGATCCCTGGAAAAATCACGAAGGTTTCTTTCAGATGGCCGCGCGGGTGGCCGAGCGACATCCGGCCGCCGCGTTCGTACTGGCGGGCAAGGGGATGGAATGGTCCAATCCCGCCTTGGTGGCGCTGATCGGAGCCGATTTACGTGACCGCGTTACACTGCTCGGCGATCGCCGCGATGTGCCTGCCATCAACGCTGCTCTCGACATCGCCTGCAATGTCTCGCACGGTGAGGGCTTTCCCAATGCCGTGGGCGAGGCGATGGCGTGCGAGCTGCCTTGCATGGTGACCCCGGTCGGCGCATCGGCTGACTTGGTCGGCGATTGCGGCATCCTGGCCAAATCCCCTCGCAGCGACGACCTCTTCGCCGCGATGACCGCCATGCTCGCTCAATCGACAGAAATGCGCATGGCCCTAGGTATCGCTGCCCGGCAGCGCATCGTGAACCACTTCTCTATCGAGGTGGTAGCGAAGCGCTATCTTAACCTTTATGCGCTGGCAGCCGACCGTTCTGCGCACGTATAATTGGCGTACATGCAATGCGGTGGCGCGGTGATTGCGGCGAATGCACGAGCGGGCGATTGCTGACGCCACCAGCGCAAACAGGATGATGCGGCGTCATGGGCGGCGCATGACAAAGGGAATTTGGATCGATGTGTGGCATTGCTGGTTTTGTGGCCAGTCGGAACGCGGGCGTCTCGCTCACCACCCAAGCGCGGGCGATGACGGCCTGCCTCGCTCACCGCGGTCCCGACGATGACGGCATCTGGACCGATGAAACCGCCGGGCTGGCGTTGGGCCACCGTCGATTGGCAATTATTGACCTTTCGCCGGCCGGTCACCAGCCGATGACGTCGACCTGCGGACGCTACGTCACCGTCTTTAACGGCGAGATCTATAATTACCGTCTGTTGCGTGCAGAGATCGATGCACAGACACCGGTCATTTGGCGCGGACATTCGGATACCGAAGTGGTACTGCAGGCGATATCACGCTGGGGTCTTGAAGCAACGCTCCCCAAGCTGAACGGTATGTTTGCAATTGCAGTGTGGGATCGGGAGGAGCGTCGACTTCATCTAGCACGCGATCGGTTCGGCGAGAAGCCGCTGTACTACGCCAAGGTCGGTAACACTGTGCTCTTCGGGTCCGAATTAAAGGCGTTGCAGGCGCATCCAGCCTTCTCGTCCGAAATCGATCGCGATGCCCTGACCTTGTACCTGCGCCACAATTATATTCCCGCTCCGCGCACCATCTGGAAGGAGGTGGCCAAACTCGAGGCAGCGCATCACCTGGTCGTCGAGGCCGATGGCACGATCGGCGCCCCCCGCGCCTATTGGTCGTTTGAAGCGATCGCCCGTGCGGGTGTTGACCATCCGGCGATGGATCAACCGGAACTCGTCGACGAACTTGACGCCGTTCTCTCTCAGGCAATCGGGCTGCGAATGGAAGCCGACGTGCCGCTAGGCGCGTTCCTATCGGGTGGGATTGATTCGTCGCTGATCGTTGCGTTGATGCAGCGCCAGTCGACGCGACCAGTCAAGACTTTCACCATCGGCTTTGCCGATAAGGCATATAACGAGGCCAAGCAGGCAAAATTGGTCGCCCGTCACCTGGGGACCGAGCATCACGAACTCTACGTGACGTCAGAAGACGCGCTGTCACTCATTCCGTCACTTCCTCAGATCTGGGACGAACCGTTCGCTGATTCGTCCCAAATCCCGACATACATGGTCAGCCGCATGACTCGCGAACACGTCACCGTCGCCCTGTCAGGAGATGCCGGTGACGAACTGTTCGGCGGCTACAACCGCTATTTCCTGACCAATCGTATTTGGAACTCAACAGGATGGATGCCCCGCTCAGCCCGTTCCACGTTCGGCGCACTGCTTCGCGCGCCGCTGACCGGCGACATCGCCCAGCGCTTGTCGAATTTCCTCCCCGCATCGCATCGCCACCACGCGGTTCGTGATCGGCTGCCCAAGATAGCAGACGTCATCGAGGCACGTGATCACTGGCAGGTTTATCGGCATCTGGTTTCACACTTCGCCGATCCGGCCGCATTGGTCCTCGGCGGGCGCGAACCCGCGACTCTGCTTAATCGCGCACCACCCAACCTGGGCGATCCGATCCACGCCATGATGTACTTGGATACGTTGACCTACTTACCCGACGACATCCTGACCAAGGTAGATCGGGCGAGCATGGCGGTCAGCCTCGAATCACGCATTCCTTTCCTCGATCCCGACGTCGCGGCATTCGCCTGGCGGTTACCGATGTCGGCCAAGATCCGGCAGGGCACGGGCAAGCGAATCCTGCGCGAGCTGTTGTACCGCCATGTGCCGCAAGCAATCATTGACCGCCCCAAGATGGGCTTCGGCGTGCCAATCGACGAATGGCTGCGTGGTCCGCTTGTCGATTGGGCTGACGACCTCCTCGCGCGCGATCGGCTCGAACGTGAAGGAATTTTTTCTGTGGAACCGGTCGTACGCATGTGGGAGGAACACCGGAGCGGCAAGCGGCGCTGGCACTATAAGCTATGGACCATTTTGATGTTTCAGGCGTGGTATGAGTGCCAGGGCATCGGTCGGGCGAGTTAATCGGCCTGACCGGCGTCGCTTCATACCTAAGACTGAACGCAGACCCGCCCGCGACCCCCTGTCGCCTTTCGCATTGTCGTAGTCTATTCATTTTCTCGTCGGCATTGTGTCCGTCGACATGACAGCGTTGGATCGATCTTGGCTCTGTTCTTCGATACCGATTCCGCCCCTGAGGCTTCGCTTCGTTTCACTATCCTGACGCCGACGTTCAATCGTGCGCATACGTTGGAACGCGTCTATCAAAGTTTGGCAGCACAGGATCGCTGCGATTTCGAATGGCTTGTGGTCGATGACGGATCAACCGATGGCACGGCGGGGATCGTGACGGCGTGGCAAGCATCCGCCCCCTTTCCGATCCGCTACGTGCATCAGTCTAACGGTCACAAGAAGGTCGCGCTTAACACCGGTTTCAAAGCGGCCCGCGGTGACTTCACCGTCATCCTCGACAGTGACGACGCCCTGACAGCCGACGCGCTGACCATTTTCGCGCGAGCCTGGGATGATATCCCAGCAGATCAGCGACACCGTTTCTCTGGTGTCCGCGCGCTCTGCATCAGTCCGGATGGCAGGGTCATCGGTGAACGATTTCCTCATGCTCCGTTAGATGCGAGCGCCAATGATCTCCTTTATCGATACCGCGTGCATGGCGAGAAGCTAAGCTGCGACCGAACCGATCTGTTACGTCTCTTCCCTTTTCCGGAAGACGTGGAGGGACTTGTTCCCGAACAGGTTCTCTGGTCCCAAATATCACGCAACTATAAATGCCGATGCGTAAATGAGCCTGTCAGAATATATTATGATACGGAAGATTCTTTGTCACGAAAACTCGCGTTATCTAGCTACCAAAATGATTTGGAAGGCTTGGCATATGCCTACAGTTTTGTACTTGATCACGACAACGGCTGGTTTTTTATAAATCCGAAAATCCTTATCAAGGTCGCTGCCAATCGCGATCGTTTCCTCCATCATTTACGTCGTAATGGATCCAAGAAACGGTACCGTATCATGACCAAGGGCGGTCGAGCGATCGCACTTGCATTTGGCTGGATAGGCTACCTTCTTTACTGGCGTGATAATGCTCGGCAGAGCAGGTAGATTAAATCTTTCTCATGCTACCCTTTGAACCAAGAAATTCGGAAGGATGAACTTGTCACCCGCTCTGATCCGCAAGGTCCTTGCTCTACCCCGCTGGGGCAAGCGAGGAATCGTCGTGGCGCTGGACGTCCTCCTGTGCGTCACGAGCGTGCTGGCATCCTTCTATCTGCGGCTGGGTGAATGGCCATTAATTGATAGGGCTATATTGTGTCCGGTCGCGTTCACCATCTTGACCATTATTCCTCTGTCGTTTTTGCTAGGTGCCTATCGGGCCATCTTCCGCTACACAGGTGCAGTCTCGTTGCTGCTGACCTTGAAGGTCGCAGCACTGCACGGCGTGGTCTTCGCGCTACTTTTTGTGTTTATCGGCATCGATGGCGTGCCCCGGACTGTGGGGTTGATCCAGCCGCTGCTGCTTTTCGTGATGCTCATGGCATCGAGGCTGGTGGCGAGTTCACTGCTAGGACGCGCGGTTAACCTGCCATGGCAGCGATCAGAATTTCCTATCGTCATGATTTACGGCGCTGGCTCTGCGGGGCGCCAACTCGCGTCCGCAATCCGCGCTAGCGGTGAGATGGTACTAACCGGCTTCATTGATGACGATCCGTTGCTTCAGCGAGGAATTCTCAACGGTGCCCGGATCTACGGTCCTGCCGAACTTCAGGCGGTCGTTCTGCGGCATAAGGTGACTGATATTCTGCTGGCGCTACCGTCAGCCACCCGCAGTCGCAAAAGCGAAATTGTTCGTGAACTTCACGAGTTGAACCTCCACGTGCGGACGCTTCCTGGCGTCATTGATCTGGCGCGGGGACGGGTCTCTGTGTCGGACTTGAAAGATCTAGACATTGAGGACTTGCTGGGACGCTCCCCCGTACCGCCCAATACCGCGCTACTCAATGAAGCTATTGCCGGACGAGCCGTCTTGGTTACCGGTGCCGGCGGATCGATTGGCAGTGAATTGTGCAGGCAAATTGCTGCGATTGGACCATCGACGCTGGTCCTCGTTGATCACAGCGAATATATGCTGTACTCAATCAATGAAGAACTGCTCCGCCTCACTATAAAACCCGACGCTAAAGACTTCCGCATCGTACCCCTGCTCGCCTCGGTGACGGACGCAGTCCGCCTAAACACTATCATCGCTGAATGGCGGCCTGAATGCATCTTCCACGCGGCCGCGTACAAACATGTTCCGCTCGTTGAGCATAATCCTGTGGAGGGTGTCCGTAATAACGTGTTGGGCACGCTGAATGTCGCTGAGATCGCACAGCGTCACGGTGTTGATTCGGTCATCCTTATCAGCACCGACAAAGCGGTACGGCCGACCAACGTCATGGGAGCAAGTAAGCGTTTTTCTGAACTCATCCTTCAGGCTAAGCACGATGTTGAAGGTGCTCGTAAAACGCGTTTTTCAATGGTCCGCTTTGGAAACGTGTTGGGCTCCAACGGTTCGGTGGTTCCTCTCTTCCACCGGCAAATCGCCCAAGGCGGCCCTGTTACCGTAACGCATCCTGACGTTATCCGTTACTTCATGACCATCCCCGAGGCCGCGCAGTTGGTCATTCAAGCCGGCGCCATGTCGCGCGGAGGCGAGGTCTTCGTGCTGGACATGGGCGAGCCTGTCCGCATCATGGATCTCGCCCGTAACATGATCGAGCTGTCTGGTATGACGGTAAGTGACGAGCATACCGACGGTGACATCGAGATCAAAGTAGTTGGCCTACGTTCCGGCGAGAAGCTTTATGAAGAATTGCTGATTGGAAACGATGCTAATCCCACTGATCATCCACGCATCCTGCAAGCGCATGAATCGTTCCTATCTTGGGATACGCTTAGCCCGTACCTTGCCTCGTTAAAAGTCGCTATCAACGCTGACGATATTGTAGAAGTTAAATCAATCCTACTTTCTGTCGTTGCTGAGTACAGCCCTGAATCTAATCAACCATTATGACGGTTACTCGAAATTATGATCGCCTTGAACTTCAATAATATGCAAGCTCCTTGCTTGGATTATGTGACGTGATAGAATCATTTGCCTTACGTCCCAGTTCATAACGCCATCGCCGCGTCAGCATCGTCTAACCGAGCCGATGATGGCCGTGAGTGTTATCAGGCGTTCGCGCGTACGAGGCCTTCACATCAAGGGCGAATTTAACATGATGCTCGGTTGCAAAAAGCCTGGATCGACCGAAACCGTGCTGGCCCGTAATAGCGCATCACCCCGGTTCGTTCAGGAGTGCGAGCCGGCAAAGCTGGCTGCTGCCGCTCGCAGACTGGGGCGGCGGCGTGCGTGCTTCGGCGACCAGCATCCGGTCGATCAGGGTTGTCAATTCGTCCAGCATCATCGATCTGGCTTCCGCGCCAATGCGATTGCGATCGGGCACTGCACCGACCCGCTCGCCAATTTGGTTAGCGCGCTTCGCGCATCCCGCCAGCAGAGCAGTTAGCGCACCAGCCGTTCCACGGCGGTGACGTTGGCGAACGCCTCCGGTGTCGCGCTTTTCATCATCTAATGGTCGCCCACCCACATCGGCATGGCGAGCGTGCACGCCGCCATCCGCTCGGGCCATGGCCAACTCGCCGGCACGGTGCGCGCGACGATCCCGGCGAACCCGCTACGCTCGTGCAGGAATTGCCCATATCATCCCGTCAAATGGCAATAAAGGATGCGATTGACAAAAACCGTCTGGTGGATGCGCTCGGTTGACAAGGTTGACTAAGAATCACCGCCCGATGGCGGAGTAGTTGAAGCCGGCGGCCTCGACCTCTTCGCGGCGGTAGATGTTGCGCAGATCGACGAGCACCGGCGCCGCCATCGCCTGTTTCAGCCGATCGAGATCGAGCGCGCGGAACGCATCCCATTCGGTCACGATCACCACCGCATCCGCGCCGGCCGCCGCCTCATAGGCGTCCTTGCAATAGGTCAGCTCCGGCATCATCCGCCGCGCCGGCTCGATCCCCTCGGGATCGTAGGCGCGTACCGTCACGCCGGCGTCGCGCAGCGCCTGCGCGATCGCGATCGACGGCGCGTCGCGCATGTCGTCGGTATTGGGTTTGAACGTCAGGCCGAGCAATGCGACCGTCTTGCCCTTCGGACCGTCGCCCAGCGCGTGCAGCACCTTGCGCCCCATCGCCCGCTTGCGGCTGTCGTTCACCTTGACCACCGCCTCGACGATATGGACCGGGCTTTCGAAATCCTCGGCGGTCTTGAGCAGCGCGAGCGTGTCCTTGGGGAAGCACGACCCGCCATAGCCGGGGCCGGCGTGCAGGAACTTCTTGCCGATGCGGTTGTCGAGGCCGATGCCGCGGCTGACGTCCTGGACGTTCGCGCCCACCGCCTCGCAGAGGTCGGCGATCTCGTTGATGAAGGTGATCTTGGTCGCAAGGAACGCATTCGCCGCATATTTGATCAGCTCGGACGTCCGCCGCCCGGTGAACAGGATCGGCGATTCGTTAAGATACAGCGGCCGATAGACGCCGCGCATCACCTTGCGCGCCGCCTCGTCGTCGGTGCCGATGACGATCCGGTCGGGGCGCTTGAAGTCGCCGATCGCGGCGCCTTCGCGCAGGAACTCGGGGTTGGAGACGACGGCGACCGCGACGTCGGGCCGTTTCTCGCGTAGGATCGCCTCGACCTTGTCGCCGGTGCCGACGGGCACGGTCGACTTGGTGACGACGACCGTCGGACCGGTCACCGCCGCGGCGATCTCTTCGGTGGCCGCGAAGACATAGCTGAGATCGGCATGGCCGTCGCCGCGACGCGACGGCGTCCCCACCGCGATGAAGATCGCATCCGCACCTGCAACTGACGCGGAAAGGTCCGTGGTGAAGCTCAGCCGCCCAGCTACCACATTCGCAGCGACCAGCGCCTCCAGCCCCGGCTCGTAGATCGGCATCCGCCCTGCCTTCAGTGCCGCGATCTTGCCCTCGTCCTTATCGACGCAGATCACCTCATGCCCGAAGTCCGAAAAACACGCTCCAGACACCAGGCCCACATAGCCTGAACCGATCATCGTGACCTTCAATGCGCCATCCTTCTCTTGCAGAGCGCTTCTCTAGCCATAGATGTCCTATGGTACCACTGTCGATAATTGCTAACCTCGCTGCGGACGACCCGGCCTTCAGCCGAAATGTTCCTTTAATCGAACTTGGCTATGCAGAATGCCATGTGCATTCTCATCATCGGTGGAGCCAGGGTCATCGAATCAGCACTCGCTCGCCACCTGATCGCGGTGGGGCGAGCATAAACTGCTCATTCTCAGCGTTCAACTATGCGGGCACGGACCGCGCTCGCGTCGGTCGGCGACATAGCTCGCACTTCCGCGTCGCGCTCCACGACGTCCGGCCCCACATCACCACCCATCTCGCTGCGGAGAGCCATGTTGATCGCTCGATGATGGCCCCCGGCGCGTTCGTGCGTACCAATCTGGTCAAGACCTACATGTTGCTCGACGCGGCCCTGGCCTATTGGCGAAGACCCGGCGCGGACGCACGCACGCGGTTCCACTTCTCGGCGATTTCCTTCATCCGCTCTTTCAGGTCGGCCTGATCGGCGCGGCGCCCACGATAATGATAGCTCGACCGCTCCGCCTGGAGCACTCGCAAGCCCACCTTATGCTGACCTGCCATGTGCTGCGAACATCATCGACGAACTGCTGGCGCCGGTCAGGCCTCAGAGCTTACGCGAGACGACATCCTACAACATCGCCTTGTCGAGGCTCAGGTCAGCGACCAACCGTTTCAGCTTGGGATTCTCCTCCTCAAGCTGGCGTAGCCGTTACATCTCCGACGACATCAGCTCCGCATACTTCTTGTGCCATACGTAGAACGTCACCCCGCTGATCTCGGTCTTCCGGCACACCTCGCCCACGCCCGTGCCGTCCTCGGCCTTCTTCAGCACGAAGGCGATCTGCGCCTCAGAAAACTTCGATCTCTTCATCGCTCACTCCGCTTCCCTAGCCCTCCTTCCCAACTGGGATCTTCCAGCTCAAAGCGGTCCAAAACACGGGCAAGCACGTCAAGTTTGATGGTGCGATCCTTTCGCTAGAATAGAAAGAAGCTTTATGGGATGGTACGTTGTGGGTGCGCCACGACCACGCACGCCATCCGAGCGGCAATACAGCAGTCGTAAGCTTGACCTCGATCCACCAGATGCCGGTACTGGGACAGCTAGTGAACAGGTTCCTCGGATGTTACACCTCTCCACTGCCAGATACTGACTTAAATTTGTGCACGTCGCCCAGGCTTTCACGGCTTGACCCGTCTTCGCAGAACGTGTCGATCTTGTGATCAATCCCCGATCGGGCTCTCGCCGTGCTTGCGCAGCACGTCGTTGAACGCCTCGGCCATCAGCGCCTGGAGGCTGCGGCCCTGACGACGCGCCAGGGTATGCATCGCGAACGACATCTCGGGGCTGAAGAAGCCGGCGATCTGCTTGCGGCCTTGGCGGCTTGCCGGCCCCTGCCCTGCCGCACCGGCGGGTGGCGTCGGAGCGGCGACCGGTGCCGGCGCCGCGACGGTGGCGGGCGGCGCGCTGACGGTGCGCAGATTGGCGAAACTCGGCTTGCGGCTCATGCAGGTACCTTCTTGCGGGTCTTGGCCTTAGCAACCGGCATGCCGACCTGTCGACATGTCCACGCGTAGAGCTGTCGAATATCCTCGGCGGCCTTGCCGTCGGGCTCGTATTCCATGACGGTGCGCCCCTCCCCGCTCGCGTGGCGATAGGCGGCGCGATCGGGGATCTGCACCGGGCAGGGCGGCGTGCCGAAGCCTTCGACCAGTTCGCCGGCTTCCTGGTAGACGCGCGGCGCATTGGGCGCGCCGGCGGTGAAGACGACATAGGCGGGCTTGCGGAGCAGCTGCACCAGCTTGGCGGTGGTCTGGATCGCCGACAGGTCGAAGGCGCTCGGCCGGCACGGGATCAGCACGAGATCGGCGACCTCGACCGCGGCGCGGGCAGCGCTGTCGGCATGGGGCGGCGTATCGATGACGATCAGCTCGGCCCCCTGCCCGCGTGCTGCCTCGACCTTGGCGGCGAGCCGTGGCGGCGGGCTGTCGATCACCTCGGGCGGCGCCTCTCCACGCCAGGCCGCCCATTGGCTGGCGGTCGCCTGCGGGTCGGTATCGATGATGAGCGCGACGCGGCCGGCATCCTGCGCGGCCGCGGCGAGGTGGAGCGCGAGCGTCGTCTTGCCCGCGCCGCCCTTCTGACTGATGATCGCGATGGTCGCCATGTCGTCCTCCCTACATGTCTACATGCCGACGTGGCAAGTCCTCGACGTATAGACATATAGACGCGTCGAGCCCCCTGCCCGACCGGACGATCAACGGAATCGACGAACACGATACGGCCGTCGATCCGTCGACACCTCGACAGGTCGACGCACGCTGCCAAAGGTGAGGATCACCGCCCTGAACCGCTTGCTCCTCCTAGGGAGCATGTGACGGCGTAGCCGGCACCCTGGTCTTTCGTTTTATCGTCGGGCTGTTTTGGTTCGTCGCTCGTCCTTCGTCGTCGTCAGACGATTGCGTTGGCCGTCTAGGCCAACCCTTTTGTTCTCATTCAAATAGAATCCATGAGAGGTTGCGGATGGTTGTGAGACTCGCACGCTGACGCCATGTCCCGGTCGATCGCCGCGCCGAGCGACGCGAGCACCTTGCCCAGCATGCCGCCGACGCTGGCCGTGGCGCGCTCCCGGCAGGACAGGCTGGCCAGCATCCTCTCATGTGCCTCAGCCTCGACGGCGCGATGCTGCTCGTGATCGACCGGCAGCGGCGCCGGGCGCATCCAGCGCGGCAGATAGGCGAGCACCCGCGCCGGCAGCAGCGGCCGATAGGCGTTGGAGGTCTGGCGATAGCGCGGCCCCTCCCCTTCCACCCGCTTGAACCGGCGCTGGCGGACGAGGAAGCCGCAGCGTTCGAGCGCGTGCAGCGCGCGGGCGACGGTGGCCCGGCCGAGCGCGGTCGCCTCGGCGAGCCAGTCGTAGCTCGGATAGACGCGGCCCTGGTTGAGCCGGGCGAGCGTGCACAATTCCTCGAACACGCGCACCGCGGCCGCGGTCAGCCCGGCGATGCTGCGCTCGGTGGCGCTCAGCGTGCGGGTACCGGCGCGTTCCTCGCGGCGCAGCCGGCGGCCGGCGTCGAGCGTGCGGCGGCAGGCGCGCAGCAGCCGGTCGGTCTCGCCGGGGGCAGGCGTCGCGAAGAACAGCTCCTCGAACGTCCCCGCCTCGATACTGTCGCGCAGCACCGGCGCACCGGTGCGGTGGGGTGCACGGGTACGTGCCGGGGCGCGTGATCGATCGCGCAGTCCGTCGCCCGCCCGCGCGAGCACGCGGGCGCTCGCCTCCCCGAGGGTAAACGCCGTCATCTTCCATCCCCTTGCGGGGCCGGGACCGAGGACAAAAAAGACCGTGGCGCGAAACGCGCATCCTTGAACCGGAACGGGTTCGGAGCTATTCGGGAGACGTGAGCTGTTGAAAAGTCACCGATCGACGTTTGGCGACGCCGGTCTCTCGAATATTTCCTTGGGATGCCCGGCCTTCGTGCCGGGCTTTCCTTTATGTGGTCACGGCCACTCCATGAACATCGCCGCGGTCGACATGACCGCGCGTCATTCTTGTTGCAGCAATGATCCAACAGCGGAAGCGCTTACGATTCGTGCTTTCGAGTATTTAACCCGAAAAAAGTTCGTGCTTTCGAGTAGAATAGACGTTTCTATTCGTGCTTTCGAGTAACAATGGCGCGCTGCCATTCGTGCTTTCGAGTAGGAATGCACCGCATTCATTCGTGCTTTCGAGTAACAATTCGTATCCGCCGGCGAATCACCCGGCCGGATTGGTTCCCTCTGCCGCGGCCGATTCGACGATGGTGCGATGCTCGCTCAGCACCGCCTGCCCCGGCTGCGGCCGCGGCGTGATCACCACCCGATTCTGCGGCGCCTTGCGGCCGCGGCGCGGGGCGGCGCCCTCCTCCTCGGCCGCCTCGCTCTCGACCAGTTCGAGATGGTAATCGGGGATGCCGTCGGTCGCGACGATCTGCTTGAGCGCCGCCTTGAAGTTCGACAGCGGGTTTTGATAGCCGATCTGCAGGCGGAAGGTGGCGAGATCGAGATCGAGCCCGCCCTCCTCGCAGGTCGAGCGCGCCACCTCGTAGATGCGCCGCTCGATCGGCCCGAGCTGGAAGTAAGCGGCGGCATAATCGAGCACGTGGCGATCGAGCAGGATCGCGCGGAACAGCCAGTCGCACAGCCGCACCTTGACCGCCTTCAGCCGGCGCTCACCGCTCTTCGTCTTGGAATAATGGAGTTTTGCTTCGGAGAGCCATGAGAAGAAGCCCTCCTCCCCCTCCCCGCCCGCTTCGATGTTGGTCTTGATCTGCGTACCCTGCAGCCGTTCCAGCGCCTCCGACAGCCGGCCGTAGGAGCGCGCGCTATGGTTGGAGCCGGTGACCGAGAACAGATCATGCGCGGTGAAGATGAAATCCTGCTCGACATGCTCGCCCGCCTCGAGCTTCGCCGCCATCAGGCTGGCGATATAGAGCACGATCTCCTTGTCGTAGATCGTCGCGACGCCGCTCGCCGAGGGGCGCACCTCGATCGACACGGTGGCGTGATCGTAGGTCAGCGGCTTCATCCAGGCGTTCTTGGACAGCGCGAAGAAGGGAAAGGCCATCAGCGACCGCTCGCCGCGGATCTCGCCGTGCAGCGGGCTGTCGAGCGTGAACAGGTCGCGGTGCGGCACGGTACCGGCGCTGGCGGACGGGCGGGTCGGGGCAGGGGAACGGGCCATGTTCATTTCCTACTCGAAAGCACGAACTTTTGGCACCCCACACGGGATTCCCGAGGGAAAATGGGCTTGGACGCCGTCCCATTCGTGCTTTCGAGTAGGAAATGAGGGACGAGCAGCGGGTCTCGCCGGCCCATGGCTGGCTCCGGCAGGAGCAGGCGCCGCGCCCAGCATGCGCCGTACGACGCGTCTGATTGTCGACATGTCTATGCCTCGACCTTGCACTGCCAAGTCCTTCAAATCTTTGCGGGGCCAGACGCCACGAGGTCGATCTGTCGACATGTCGATAGCTCGACAAGATGGAACGGGCGCGTGCGGTGCCCTTGACCGGTGGCGGGGCGATGATACCGTCCGCGACGTCGATCAGGGAGAGACCGGGCTGGCCCCGGCGCCGAAGGAGCAACCGCCCCGGAAACTCTCAGGCAGAAGGACCGATCGACGACGACATCTGGAGAGTGGCGCCAGCCGGTGCCCGCCGACGGGATAATGATCTCAGGCGCAAGGGACAGATGGGGCATGCAGGCCGGCAGCGACCGGCGGAAGGACCGCATGCACACCGATCCCGTCACCGCGCCGCTCGACCGCAACCTCGATCGCCCGATCAGCGTCGCCGAATTGTTCACGATCGGCATCGGCCCGTCGAGCTCGCATACCGTCGGTCCGATGCGCGCCGCCTTCGACTTCGGGCAGCGCGCGCTCGGACAGGGCGCGGGGCAGGGGATAGGGCAGGGGGCTCCGGTCGGCGTCACCTGCGACCTCTACGGCAGTCTCGCGCTCACCGGGCGCGGCCATGCCACCGACACCGCGACCATCCTCGGCCTCGCCGGCTGGGAGCCCGAGCGGCTCGATCCCGATGCCGCGCCGGCGATCCTCGCCGATATCCGCGGCAACCGGCGGCTGACCCTCGCTGGCCGCCACGCTATCGCCTTCACGCCCGACGACGTCGTCTTCCACCCGCGCGACTTTCTGCCCGAACATCCCAACGGCATGACCTTCACCGCCCGCTATGCCGACGGCGCGACCTATGCCGAGACCTATTTCTCGATCGGGGGCGGCGCGATCCTGCGCAAGGGCGAACGGCTCGCCGCGGGCAACGTCGCGGTGCGTCATCCGTTCGGCTCGGGCGCCGATCTGCTCGTGCTCGGCGATGCCACCGGCCTGTCGATCGCCGAGCTCGTCCGCGCCAATGAGGAGGCGTGGCGCAGCCCCACGGAGACCGACGCCTTCCTCGACGCGGTCCGCGCCGCGATGAGCGCGTGCATTGACCGCGGCATCGCGCAGGAGGGCATATTGCCCGGCGGCCTCAAGGTGCGGCGCCGCGCCCGCGCGATCCAGCAGGGCCTCACCGGCGACACCCCCGGTCGCAACCCCGCCGAGGTGTTCGAATGGGTCAGCCTGTGGGCGCTCGCGGTCAACGAAGAGAATGCCGCCGGCGGCCGGGTGGTCACCGCGCCGACCAACGGTGCGGCCGGCGTGCTGCCCGCGGTGCTGCGCTTCTACGAGACGCTGATCGAGGGCGCCGACGACGAGGGCGCGCGCCGTTTCCTGCTTACCGCCGCGGCGATCGGCATGCTCTACAAGAAGCGCGCGTCGATCTCGGCCGCCGAAATGGGGTGCCAGGGGGAGGTGGGGGTCGCCTGTTCGATGGCGGCGGGCGCGCTCGCCGCGGTGCTCGGCGGCAGCAACCGCCAGATCGAGAATGCCGCCGAGATCGGCATGGAGCACAATCTCGGCCTCACCTGCGACCCGATTGGCGGGCTGGTGCAAATCCCGTGCATCGAGCGCAACACGATGGGCGCGGTGAAGGCGATCAACGCCGCCTATCTCGCGCTGCGCGGCGACGGCAGCCACGTCGTCAGCCTCGACGCGGTGATCGAGACGATGCGCCAGACCGGCGAGGACATGCGCTCGAAATACAAGGAGACGAGCCTCGGCGGCCTCGCCGTCAACGTGGTAGAATGTTGACGTGTCGGGGTGTCGGCGTGTCGACAGCCCTATATCCAAGCGTGGCATGACTTGAGCGGAATGCACATCGACAAACCTAATCGTCGATCCCTATGCAATCCGACATGTCGACACGGCGACATGTCGTAGCCTAGATGTGCCTGTTAACTCTTTGCAGCTAGGCACAAGCCATGCGTATTCTCGTCACCGGGGGAGCCGGCTTCATCGGCTCGGCGTTGGTCCGCCACCTGATCCGCAGCACCGGGCACGAGGTGCTGAACCTCGACGCGCTGACCTATGCCGGTACGCTGACCGCCCTCGCACCGATCGCCGACGATCCCCGCTATCGTTTCGTCCATGCCGACGTGTGCGATGCGGCGGCCGTCGGCGCCGCGATCCACGACTTCCGCCCGGACGTGATCACCCATCTGGCCGCCGAGAGCCATGTCGACCGATCGATCGATGGCCCTGGCGCCTTCGTACAGACCAACGTCGTCGGCACCTTCACGATGCTTACCGCGGCGCGTGCCTATTGGCAGGGCCTCTCACAAACCGATCGGGCAGCCTTCCGCTTCCATCACATTTCGACCGACGAGGTGTTCGGTTCGTTGGGGCCTACCGGTGCATTCACCGAAGAGACGCCCTATGATCCGCGCTCGCCCTATTCGGCGTCAAAGGCGGCATCCGATCATCTGGTCAGTGCCTGGGGCCATACGTATGACCTGCCGGTGCTCGTCACCAATTGCTCGAACAACTACGGCCCCTATCATTTTCCCGAAAAGATGATCCCGTTGATGATCGTCAAGGCCATGGCGGGAGAGGCCTTGCCTGTCTACGGGCGCGGCGAGAACGTGCGCGATTGGCTGTTCGTCGAGGATCACGTCCGCGCATTGCAAGCGGTGTTCGAACGTGGCGTCCCGGGGCGCCGCTACAATATCGGCGGCAGCGCCGAGCGACGGAATATCGACGTGGTCGAAACACTCTGTGCGACGCTTGATCGACTGCGGCCGCGCGAGAAGGGGGGCTCCTACGCCGAACAGATCGGCTTCGTTGCCGATCGTCCGGGTCACGATCAGCGCTATGCGATCGACGCTACCCGCATCCGTGCCGAACTGGGCTGGGTGCCACAGGAGAGTTTCGAAAGCGGCCTGGAAATGACGATCCGCTGGTATCTCGACAACGCAGCTTGGTGGCAGCCACTGGTCGATAGGCAAGCGGCAGACGTGCGACGCGGGCTGAATGGACAAATGGAGCGTTCGGCATGAAGGGCATTATTCTCGCCGGCGGCACCGGCACGCGGCTCCATCCTGCAACGTTGGTCGTCAACAAGCAGTTGCTGCCGGTCTACGATAAGCCAATGATCTATTACCCGCTATCTGCGCTGATGCTCGCGGGCATCCGCGAGGTTTTGATCATCTCGAGTCCCGAATATCTATCGCATTATCGAACACTGTTCGGTGATGGATCTCGGCTTGGCCTACAGATTGCTTATGCCGAGCAGCAACGTCCCGAAGGCCTGCCTCAGGCGTTTACCATTGGCCGCGAGTGGATTGCGGGCGAGCCGGTTACACTGATTCTTGGCGACAATATCTTCTTCGGCAATGGCTTGGGACCAATGCTGCGGCGCGCGGTCGCCCGTGCGGAGGCAGGCAAGGGCGGTGCGACGATCTTTTCGTATCGAGTGGAGGATCCCCAACGTTACGGCGTCATCGCCTTCGACGCGGACGGTCGCGCTGTTTCCATCGAGGAGAAGCCGGAACGCCCGCGCTCCAACCATGCGATCACCGGGCTTTACGTCTTTGATGCCCAGGTTTGCGATCATACCGTCGGCCTAACCCCTTCACCACGCGGGGAGCTGGAAATCACCGATCTGGCGCGTCGCTATATGGAGGCCGGCACGCTCCATGTCGAACCGATGGGCAGAGGCTTCGCCTGGCTCGACACCGGCACCCACGACAGCCTGCTGGAGGCGGCCGAATTCGTCCGCACCATTCAGCATCGCCAGGGTATCCAGATCGCCTGCTTGGAGGAGATCGCTTTCCTGCAAGGATTCATCACGGCCGAGGCAGCCGCGGAACAGGGCAGGGCGCTTGCCAAAACAGCCTATGGTCGCGCGATCCTGACGGCGATCGAAGAGGAAGCGTACGCACCGCTACCGTTTGGCGAACGCCGCGCTGATGACAGGCGCAGAGGCTAAGCCGGAAGATACTGATCGACAGGCCGACATGTCTACACGTCGGCCTGTCGAGCATCTTACTTGGCGAGCAGCCCCTCGGCGAAGCTGCGGACGCTCGGACCGATGTCGGCGCGGGCGAGGGCGAGGGCGAGATTGGCCTGGATATAGCCCGCCTTGTCGCCGCAATCGTAGCGCTCGCCGTCGAAGGTGAAGCCGTGGAACGGCTGCTGGCCGATCAGCTGCGCCATCGCGTCGGTGAGCTGGATTTCGCCGCCCGCTCCCTTTTCCTGGCTCTCAAGGATGCGCATCACCTCGGGCTGGAGGATGTAGCGGCCGGGGATCATCAGGTTGGACGGCGCGCTGCCCTGCTTGGGCTTCTCGACCAGCGCCTTGACCTCGGTGAGGCGGCCATCGATCGCGCCGGGCGAGATGATGCCGTATTTGTCGGTCTCGCTGTCGGCGACCTCGAGCGCACCGACGATATTGCCACCGACCTGATTATAGGCCTCGACCATCTGCGCGATGAAGCCGGGCTTGCCGACCATCAGCTCGTCGGGGAGCAGCACCGCGAACGGCTCGTCGCCGACGATCTCGCGCGCGCACCATACCGCATGGCCGAGGCCGAGCGGCTCCTGCTGGCGGACGTAGACCGGCGAGCCCGGCTTCTGGCGGATGCCCTCGATGACGCTGAGCGACTTGCCGCGCGCGCGCATCGTGTCCTCGAGCTCGTAGGAAATGTCGAAATGGTCCTCGAGCGCGCCCTTGCCGCGGCCGGTGACGAAGATGATCTGCTCGATCCCCGCCTCGAGCGCTTCCTCGACCGCATATTGGATCAGCGGCTTGTCGACGACGGTCAGCATCTCCTTGGGCATCGCCTTGGTCGCGGGAAGGAACCGCGTGCCGAGCCCGGCTACCGGAAACACCGCTTTGCGTACGCGCTTGATCGTCATGACTGGTCCCATCGATTGCTGTGGAGGCGGTCGAGACCACCCGTCGCCCGGGGGTCTAGAATGTTATGAAGACAGAAGAAATACAGTCATCCACCCATTCGTACCGGATCGGTCGCGACCCGGCGCAGGCGGGATGCCGGTTCAGCGCAGCCGGCCGGCGGCATCGTGCGCGAGCAGGCCGCGGACCTCCTCGGCATAGGCCGGGCGACGCATCCATTGATGGCGGATATGGTCGAAGGTGCGGCGGAACGCCCTTGGCGTCGGCGTCCGGAAGGGCAAAGTGAGCAGCGCCAGAACGCGCCAGGCAAGCCCCCAGCGGCCGACCCTTTGTCCCGCAGCGGTCACGCCCGAGGTAGCGACCAGGCTCGGCCAGGGCATCGTGAAATGGCCCAGCGCCGCGTCGATATCCGATTCATAGCCGCGGTTGATGAAGCCGTTCGCCTCCTTCAGCGCGCCGACCGGGCGGGTGTGGCGGATCGGGATGGCGTCGACGATCGCGAAGCGGCGGTCCTCGGGCGGCAGCGCGCTGCCCCAGACGAGGTCGATGCCGCTTTCCCAGCCGTAGTCGAACAGCGGCGCGACCTCACGCAGCGCACGCGCCGCGAAAAACGGCGCCATCATCTCGATGTAATTCACCTCCCGGAAGGTGAAGGACGGATTGCGCGCGGTGCCGGCGTAGGTGAAATAGCTGTCCCAGGTCAGGCTCGGCTGGAAGATCGTGAACCCCTCCGCCGCGCCGAGCGCGAACAGCCGGCTGAGACTGTCGGCATCGGTGTCGATGTCGTCGTCGATCAGCGCGACATAGTCATATTGGGCAATGAAATCGCTGTTGTCGGACAGCGTCGCACGCCAGCCCTGGACCTTGGTGCCGGGGATGAAGCGGTGGAACGTGCCCGCCGCGTCGAGCGGGCGGCTGTTGGGATCGAAGGAGGCGACGAGCAGATCGAAGTCGCGCGCGGAGGCCGGCGCGAGCCAGCGCTCGTGCAGACTTTTCGGTCCCGCCCGCGTGATGACCAGATTTTTCGAATTTGCCGGGCCAAGCATCAATGGGCAGTCCTGGAATGCATGATGCTCCCGTGTCTCCGCAGGGCGTACGTCGCGGCAATTCCGCCGGGGTCGGGCGCTTTATCGGCGTCGGGTAGCGCATTTCATCGTATCAATCCAGCATCCTGACGCATGCCAACCGTCCCACTTAAGCATTCCGGCGGGACGATGGCCGCATTGCCACACTGCACGGCGAATTGTGTGATATGATTGCTGAACAGTCGCGTCTTCGCCATGGCCGCATCGTCTTGCCGGTGCGGCGATCAGACCGCGGCCTGCAATTCCAGCCGGCGGATATGATCCAGCAACTCAGGCTCGTTCCACAGCCGCCGTTCGAGATAGGATTTGGCGATCTGCTTGACTTTGTAGGCGGCGCGCCGGCGCAGATCTAGCGCCGCACAATATTCTCTGATCTCGGGGAACTCGCGGGCGATGGCGAGATAGGGCTTGTGCCACGACCGTCCCCACGGCGCATAAGCGCCCTGCCATGGGCGTGGATTGGACATGAAATGGACGATCGCCGGGGGGGCGATGGTGTCGATGCCGTAACCGAGCACGAACCCCGGGAAATTCCACCGGATCGAGGCGTAATCGCGGCGGCCGTCGGTGACCCGGTTGATGATCGTCTGATCCTCGAAGTGCAGCGCGCTCGACGCCGCACCGATCTGCGCCAGCGCCTCGCGCGAGATCGCCGCCCAGCTCGCCCGGTTGACCCGGAACACGCCGCTGTTGACGTAATTCTCGCCGAATGCGGTGATCTCGTCCTCGAAATCGCCGCGCAGCCGGGCAATACCGCTGAGATAGATCATCGGGTCGCGCACCGCGCACAACCCGCCGTCCTGCGGCTGGAAGTCGAGCAGCGGGGTCAGGTCGCCGACGACCTGCGTATCGCCGTCGAGATAGAGGATCTCCGCATAGTCGGCCGGCAGCAGCTGATCGAGGAACAGGCGCGCGTTCATGATGTGCAGATCGCCGAGGAAGGCCGGATCCTCCCAGCGATACGCGATCCCCTTGGCGGCGCAGACATGCGCGATGCGGCGGCTTTCCTCACCCGGTTCGCGGGTCAGATCGTAGACGATGACGTCCCAATGCGCCGGCGAAAACTGCCGCGCCTGTATTGCGCTGACCAGCGATTGGAACAGATACCCCTGGTTCGCTATGTAGCAAATGCACGATCGCGGCGGGGAAGAATTGACAGTCACGTAAATTCCTTTGCGGCCACTCTGTGTGACGGACGACCGACCGCCGTCAATACGTTCGTGGAACCGATGTCCGTGCCGCGCCGCTGGTGACATTTTTCGCAGTCACTCAAGACGCTAGCCTCCTCCCTCAGTGCAACCGGCATAACGGATGTCGCGACCCGCGGTAAGGGAGGGAAGGGAACGACGTGGCTCATCGAGCCATCATATTGGCGTATTATTTTCCGCGGCCGGCGGGAGATAGCGGATAGGTCAATTCTCCTGTGCCAAAATCGGACGCGGGGCGCGATGGGTAGCGCCGGACCGCGGACTGGCTTAAAGAAAGTCTGACCGCTGCGTTAACCGTCGGATCGACTGGCGCGGTGGTGCGTAGACGCGCGGCGCACCGGACGGTGGCGCCGACCGTGACGACGATGCGGCGTATCGAGGTTGCCAGCCGGGCAAGAGACCCGGCGATGGCCCGCAAAGGGCCGGCACGCTGCTCCCCAACGATGGAAGGCAAAGGTGGCCATGATCCCATTCCTGCCCAGGACCCGCATCGACCGCACGCGTTCGGTCCGCACGCACGCCGAGCGCAGCCGCCTGCTGTCGGCCGGCATGACCGGCTGCGCGGCCCTGACGCTGGCCACCACCGCCGCCTGTACGCCGCTGCCCCGATGCGCCGCGACGATCGATCTGCGCCAGTATCGCCAGACCTTCGACGAACCGTTCGACACGCTCGACGTCTCCGCGCGCGGCCCGGGCACGCGCTGGACCGCGCATACGCCGTGGAACGGCGATTTCGGCTCCTCGACCTTCGTCGACCCGCAGCCGGGCTTTCCCTTCTCGGTCCGCGACGGTCTGCTGACCATCCACATGAAGCGCGATGCGCAGGGCAGATGGCATTCGGGACTGTTGTCGTCGAGCGACGCACAGGGCCGCGGCTTCCTGCAGCGCACCGGCTATTTCGAGATGCGCGCGATCCTGCCCAAGGGCGACGGCGTCTGGCCGGCGTTCTGGCTCGGCTCGCTCGGCAAGAAGGGCGAGACGACGCCGGAGATCGACGTGCTCGAACATTACGGCCGCGATCCCGCCACCTTCCTCGCCACCACGCATCTGTGGACCGACGGCAAGAGCCGCGACCAGGGCCCCAAGGTGGTGCGGGTACCGCCGGATTCGCTGACCACGGGGATGCATCGCTATGGCGTCAGCGTCGAGAAGGATGCGATCAACGTCTTCCTCGATGGCCGCTCGGTCGCCTGTTTTGCGTCGGCCCCCGAGTATCTGAAACCCAAGATGCTGCTCCTCAACCTGGGCGCGGGTGGCGGCTGGCCGATCGACAAGATGCCCGACGATCGCGCGATGACGGTCGATTACGTGCGCGCCTACGTCAAACGCCCCCGCCCGTGAGCCCCGTCAGTGATTTGCAATGTCGCGATGGTAAGCTCGCTGCCAAGAGATTGAGATAGGACGATGATCATGAAGGTTCATGTCCACCTGGCCTATGGCTTCGGCGAGGATCGGTGGGGTCGCAGGTTCGACAGCGGTGAGCTGATCGGCGTCAACGAACGCGACCCTTATGGCTATCGCCATGCCATGCCGATGGTCGAGGCGATGACCAAGTCGGTCGATCATCCCGAAGGCCGATTGGGCCGGCTGGTGCGGCTCGGGCTGCGCGCCGTGCTCGGCTTCGATGTCCTGCACGCCTGGCGCAACCGCCGGGCGATGCGCGCGGCCGATGTCGTCTGGACGCACACCGAATCGCAGCATCTCGCGGTTAGCCAAGTGTTTGCGCTGCAGCGGCTCACGCCGGCGGAACGGCCCAAGCTGCTCGCGCAGAGCGTCTGGCTGATGGATGGCTGGGACCGGTTGTCGGGTCTGCGCCGTGCCTATTACCGCCGGCTGATGCGCAGTGCCGACATGCTCACTTTCCATTCGCAGGAAAATCTCGAGATGGCGCGCCAGCGCCTCGCCGACCGGCCGAGCGAATTGGTGCTGTTCGGGATCAACGCGAGCGAGCAGACGCCGCCCGTGCGCGGTCAGGCGGGCGATCCGCAGCGGATCATAGCGGTCGGCAACGACGTGCATCGCGACTGGCCGACGCTGATCCAGGCGGTGGCGCGCCATCCCGACTGGCGGCTGCGCATCGTCTCGACCAAATGTCCCGCGGCGCTCGCCGAGGGGATCGCCAACGTCGAGATCGCCGGGGTCGACAATAACGACGACCTCAAGGCGCTGTATCGTCAGGCGACGATCGCGATCGTGCCGCTGTCGCCCAACGCCCATGCCTCGGGGATCACCGTCCTGCAGGAGGCGGCGCTCAACGGCGTCGCCGCGATCGCCAGCGACGTCGGCGGGCTGCGCGATTATTTCGATGCAGATGCGGTGACTTATTATGCCAGCGGCGATGTCGACGGGCTCGAACAGGCGATCGACGGGCTCTTGTCGGACTCCGAGAAGCGCTACGCCCAGGCGGTCGCCGCGCAGCACCGGATGGGGCCGGACGGGCTCAGCTCCTACGCCTTCGCACGCCGCCATGTCGAAATTTCCCAATCACTTGTCGGTGAGACGCGATCGCCTGCCGGGCGTCGGCAAGCGGCGGTCGCATGATCGGGCACCGGACCGCGCGTTTCCCGACATGAGACAGGCCGCATCGGCCATCTGTGCCGATCTGGGCACACTTGTGATGGAATTATCTACCGTTATCAGGATGGTATGATGTAGCGCCGGCAAAACCGGCCATGATGCCGAGTGGCGCGCGAATTATTTCGGCGGTATTAACCTTACCGCAACGGGCGCGGTGCGATTGGGCTGGTGAAGGGGTTGTCGTTATGTATCTAACCCAGGAAAGGGGCGGTGAACCGCGCGTGTCCGATCGCCCATCCGAAAATCATGTTAATGAGATGATCCTGCGCATGCTCGATCTCGTCGTTGGCATCATCGCCATCATCGTCTTCGCTCCTTTGCTGATCGGTCTGGCGATCGCGATCTATGCTAGCGATCCCGGACCGCTGATCTTCGCGCAGCCGCGGATCGGGCGGAACGGGCGCGAATTCCGCTGCCTCAAGTTCCGCACCATGGTGGTCGACGCGACCGACCGGCTCGAGCAATTGCTCGCCAACGATCCCGCCGCGCGCGCCGAATGGGCGCGCGACCACAAGTTGCGCAACGACCCGCGCATCACCCCGCTCGGCCGCTTCCTGCGCAAGAGCAGCCTCGACGAGCTGCCGCAGTTCTTCAACCTGATCAACGGCACGATGAGCATCGTCGGACCGCGGCCGATCGTGAACGCCGAAGTGGTCCGCTACGGCCGCCGCTTCCAGGATTATTGCCGGGTGCGGCCGGGCATCACCGGCCTGTGGCAGGTCAGCGGGCGCAGCGACACGACCTACCGGCGCCGCGTCGCGCTCGACGTCGCTTATTCGAAGCATCGTTCGCTCGGGCTCAATATCAAGATCATGATGATGACGGTGCCTGCGGTGCTGGCGGCCAAGGGCAGCCGCTAGAGCCGCGACGGACGCGAGAAGGGGGAACGGATTGCGCAAGGACATGACCGGCGGACCCGCGGGGGCGGGGCGGCTGCTCGTCAACGGGCGGTTCCTCTATGCCCGGCCGACCGGCGTCCAGCGCGTCGCCACCGCCTTGCTCCACCAATTGGGCGCGCGCCGCGACGAGCTGCTGCGCCTGTTCCCCGCCGGGGTGCAGGTCGAGGCGCCGCGCGGCGATGCCGCGGCGACGATCGCGAGCCTGCCGGTGCATCAGGCCGGTCGTCGCGGCGGCCAGATCTGGGAACAATTCACGCTGCCGCGGCAGGGGAGGGGGGACGTCATCCTGTCGCTCTCCAACGTCGGGCCGCTCGCCGCGGCGCGCGGCATCACGATGATCCACGACGCGCAGGTCTATACCGCGCCGCAATCCTATTCGTCCGCCTTCGTGCGCTGGTATCGCTTCCTGCTGCCGCGGCTCGGCCGCCGCAACCTGCAGATCCTGACCGTCTCGCATTTCTCCAAGCAGCAGCTCGTCGACCACAAGGTCGCGCGCGCCGACAGGATCACCGTGATCCCCAACGGCGTCGACCATATCCTCGGCTTCGCCAGCGATGCCGGCGCCGTCCGCCGCCTCGGGCTTACCGAGCGCCGCTATGTCGTCGCGCTGGCGACGACGCAGCCGCACAAGAACATCGCGGTGCTGCTGCGTGCCTTCGCCGACGGCGCGATGGGCGACGTCCGGCTGGTGCTGCTCGGCAAGGCGAGCGCCGACGAGATGCGCGCGGCCTATCCCTTCCTGCCCGACGACGTGCTGTTCACCGGCATGATCGACGACGGCGAGCTGCGCGGCCTGCTCGAGACCGCTTTGTGTTTCGCGATGCCTTCGACGACCGAGGGCTTCGGCCTGCCGCCGCTCGAGGCGATGATCCTCGGTACCCCGGCGGTCGTCGCGCCGTGCGGCGCGCTGCCCGAAGCCTGCGGGGAGGGGGCGCTCTACGCCGACCCCGACCAGCCCGACGCATGGCGGACGCAGATCCGCAGCCTGCGCGACGATCCCGCGTTGCGCGCGCGGATGAGCGAGGCCGGCGCGGCGCAGGCCGCCACCTTCACCTGGGCGCGCGCCGGCGACCTGCTGGTCGACGCGCTGCGCCGCTGCCTGCCGGGGCAGCGCGCATGAGCCCGCACACCCTGTTTGGCCAGTCAAGGAGCGCCCGATGAAGGTCGCCATCGTCATCGCCAGCGTCGGCCGCCCGGTCGAGCTCGCCCGCTGGGTCGACCATGCCCGCCGCCAGACGCTGACGCCGAGCGAGATCATCTTCTCGATCGCCTCGGACGCCGACCTTCCGGCGGGCTTCGCCGATCCGTCGGTCAAGGTGCTGCGCGGGCCGAAGGGCTCGTGCCACCAGCGCAACTCGGGGCTCGATGCGCTGACCAGCGCGCCCGACGTGGTCGCCTTCTTCGACGACGATTACGTGCCGAGCCGGCGCTGCATCGAGGGGATCGCCGCGGTGTTCACGGCGCATCCCGATCTGGTCGGCACCAGCGGGCAGCTGCTTGCCGACGGCATCCATAGCGCCGGCGTCGACTACGAGACGGCGACGACGATGGTCGAGGCCTATGATGCCGAGGACCCGCCGATCGATACCTCGCTGATCAAGGCCATGGGCACCTATGGCTGCAACATGGCGTTCCGCTGCGCGGCGATCGGCGACGTCCGCTTCGACGAGAAGCTGCCGCTCTATGCCTGGCAGGAGGACGTCGACTTCTCACGGCGGTTGCGCAGCCGCGGCCGCGTGGAACGCACGCATGGCTTCGTCGGGGTGCACCAGGGGGTCAAAGGCGGTCGCAGCCCGGGTCTGCGCCTCGGCTATTCGCAGGTCGCCAACCCGCTCTATCTCATCCGCAAGGGGACCATGGCGCCAAGCGACGCCTTGTGGCTGATGATGCGCAACGTCGGCAGCAACCACGTCAAGGCGTTCACCCCCGAGCCGTGGGTCGATCGCAAGGGCCGCGTCGCGGGCAATTGGCGCGCGGTGAAGGATCTGCTGACCGGCAAGCTGCGCCCGGACCGGATCCTCGACTTCTAGGAACGGCGAGCGGCGGCTCAGTCGCTGCGGATGGCCGTGCCGCTCTGCGGGAAAGCGAGGCTGGCCGGGGCGAGGGCGCAGGGCTCGGCGCGCCGTGCCGCCGCGACCATGGTCATGCCGCCCCGCGTCGTCCGCTTCAGCCTCGACAGGACCAGCGCGGTTACCGAAAACCAGCCCAGAGCGATCACCGCGAAGGCGATGAGCAAGATGTCGGTGAACCCCGCGACGATCATCAGCGCGCAGGCCGCGGCGAAGAAATCCCGCATCGTCAGATGAATGAAGAATTCGGTGAGCCGCGACGTACGTCGGCCGTTGCGCAGCTGCCGTTTGATGACGTCGAAGTTCATCGCCTCGCCCATCGCGCTCGCATGTCTGCCGATCAGCAGGAGGCCGGCGGCCAGCGTGACCAATGCGATGCCGCCCGCAACCGCGCTCGTCACGTCGCCGGCCATGGCGACATTGACGGTCACGCCGGTGATGAACGCCAGGTTGGTGAAGGCATCGATGACGCTGTCCAGCGTCGCGCCGAGTTCCGACGTGCGATAGGTCGCGCGCGCGATCTCGCCGTCGACGCCGTCGAAGATCGAGGCGGCCTGGAACAGCAAGGCCCCCAGGATCAGCCCGGTACCGTCGCCGAGGAACAGGGCGAACGCCATCGCCAGACCCAGCAGGGCGGTGCCGAGGCTGGCATGGAACGGGGTGACGGCCGGGATGCGCAGTAACTGATGACTGATCGCCCGCGAGATCGGGCGGTTGATGTAGCGGGACACGATGCCGTCGCCCCCCTTGCCGGTCGCGGCGAGCACGTCGCGGCTCGCGCGGCGGAGCAGCTTGAAGGCCGCCGCCTGCGGCAGGAGCGCGGACGACAGCGATACCCGGTCCTTGACGCAGGCGTCGAACAGCGCCGGGAGCACGTTCTCGCGCCCGGGACCGCTATGTCGTTGTGCCAATGCCGCGACGAACGTCTCGCCACGCACCGTCAGCCTCTCGTCGTCCGAAGGTACGATCGCGAAACCGAGCCGGAGATCCGGCGCCAGCCGCCGGCATTCCGCGAGCAGCGCGTCGCCGGGCACCCATGGTTCGTCGACGACGATCGAACACCGGCGGATGCCGTCCTGCTCCGCGATCCCGGCGATCGCCTGCGCGGCGCGGGCCGCGGCGGGAATGCCGGCAACGCGATATTCCGCGGTCGCCGCACTCGAAAAGACAAGGATGATCTGGGGCAAGTCGCTCGTTCCCGCTGGTGCGTCGCTGGGTTGACGGAACGGCGGCAGCAAAACCTTGGTCAAAAGCGCCGGACCGGGGCGTCTGCCAGCAATTGGCGGTAGAGCGCCAGATTGGCCGCGGCGAAATTACGCCAGCGCAGCGCGCGCGCCCGCGTCAGGCCGGCGGCCCGCATCCGTTCGGCGCGAGCGGGCGAACGCACCACCGCCAGCAGCCGGTCGGCGATCGACCCGATGTCGTGCGGATCGGCAAGCAGCGCCGCACCCCCCGCGACCTCCGGCATCGACGAGGTCATGCTGGTGACGACCGGGCAGCCGCTCGCCATCGCCTCGGCGACGGGATTGCCGAAGCCTTCGGCGAAGGAGGGATGCAGCAGCACCCGTGCGGCGCCGTACAGCGTCACCAGCGCATCGCTGCCGACGACGGGGAGGAAGTGGACCCGCTCGCCGATACCGAGCGCCTGCGCCAGGCTCTCGAGTCGGACCCGCCCCGCACCACGCCGCTGCACCATGACCAGATCGATGTCGCGATCGTCGGCGAAGGCGGCGGCAAAGCCGCGCATCGCGCCTTCGTGGTTCTTGTACGGCGCGTCCTGTCCGACGGTCAGCACGAAGGGGCGCCCGGGTGTCAGGCCCAGCGCCGCCAGCGCCGCAGGGTCCGGTGCGACCGGCCGGAAATGATCGGAGACGCCCGACAGCGTCACCGTCGTCCGCGCCGCCACGTCCGGATCATAAGCGGCGAGCTGCGTCGCGGTCGCCGTGCTGATCGCCGCGATCGCATCGGCGGTGCGGATCGCGCGGCGCAGGCCGTGGCCGTAGAAGAGCCGCTCCACCTCGCCGCGCAGGCCGGTACGGCACCAGGCGGGATGCGTCAGCCGCATGATGTCGTGGATCGTCACGAGGCAGGGCATCGGCAGACCCGCCGGCATGATGTTGAAGGTGGCGTGGAACAGGTCGACCTGCGACAGATCGACCACCTCGGGCAGCCACCACATCGTCGCCGGACCATTGGCCGCCTGCCACACCCGCTGCTCGACCACGTTGGGCGCGTCGCTCAGCCGGCCGCGATGCGCGGGGTGGCGCAGCAGCAGGAAGCGCAGGTCCGGCGCCAGCGCCGGCACGTGGTCGATCAGGCCGCGCACCACCTCGGCGATGCCGCTCGGCCGGGGACCGATATAGCGGCAGTCGATACAGATCGTCGGCATCGGCACGGGGCGGCGCTCATTGCACCGCGTTGTTGATGCCGGTGACCGAGAAGGCGGCGCTCGACACGATGTTGAGGAATTTCTGGAGATCGGCGATCGGCGCGTTCGAGACGTAGAGCACGTCGCGGTCGCGGATGCCGAAATCCTGCGCGGTGAAGAAGGACGCGCCCTGACCGAGGTCGAGCCGGTAGACGACCGGCACCAGCCCCTCGGCGGTGCGCCGCGCCGTCCGCGCCATCTCGGGATCGAGCACCTCGGGATGTTCGAGGCGGAAGACGAAGACGCTGCGCACGTCGGCGCGATCGTCGCGCAACCCGCCGATCCGGCCGAGCGCCTGCGCCAGCGAGATACCGCCGCCCTCGAACGGCACTTCGGCATTCTGGCCGACCGCCCCCAGCGCGATAAAACTATAGGGCTGGAAGATCGCGGTGATGACGTCGCCGGCCTGCAACATGACGTTCTGCGTCGGATCGCGGACGATCGCGTCGAGCGGCATCGCCGCGGTGCGGCCGGCGCGGGTGAGCTGGACGGTCGTCTTGGCGACGGGCTGGCGCGACCCGCCCGAGGCGGCGAGCGCATCGAGCAGGCGTTCGCCGCGCGGGGTCAGCGGCATGCGGCGGGTCGCGCCGACCTCGCCCATCACCGTCACCGCGCGACTGTCGTTCTGCGCCAGCCGCACGATCGCCTGCGGGCTGTGCGCGCGCCCCGCCAGCCGTGCGACGATCGTGCGCGCGACCGCCTGCGGGGTCGATCCGCGCACCGCGACGCTGCCGACGAACGGGATGGTGATCGTGCCGTCCTCGCCGACCACCTGTTGCGGGATGCCGGCGCTCTGCGCGATGGCGCTGCCGATATTGGCGCCGGGGGGCGTCGCGCCGAACAGCACCGCGGGCGGCGCCTCCCAGATCGCGATGTCGAGGACGTCGCCGACGCCGATCACCGTGCTGGTCGGCGCAACCACGCCGAACACGTCGGCGAACCGCTGCGCGCGGGCGAAGGCGGCCGCGCGGCGCGCGGTCGCCTCGTCGAGCGGCACGACGCTGATGCCGCGGTCGGCGGCGGTGCCGGGACGGGCGGCCCGGCCGATCGCCTTGGCGGAGGGGCCGGAGCCGCCGATCGTCGAACAGCCGGTCGCGAGCAGCAGGAGGAGCGCGGCCGACAGGCGCGGCGGGATGGGCATCAGAGGAACCTCTCGTAGAGCGCGGCGAGGCGCGCCCGGTAACGGTCGGGAGAGAAGAGCGCGGCCTGGACGAGGCCGCGGCGCGCGAGATCGGCACGCAGATCGGCATCGGCGTCGAGCGCGCGCAGCCCGGCGCCGATCGCGGCGGTGTCATAGGGATCGACCGCGAGCGCGGCGTCGCCCGCCACCTCGGGCAGCGACGAGGTGTTCGAGCAGAGCACCGGCGTGCCGAGCAGCATCGCCTCGAGCACCGGCAGGCCGAACCCTTCGTAGAGCGAGGGGAAGAGCGCCGCCTTGGCGCCGCGGATCAGGCTGACGAGCAGGCCGAACGGCGCATAGGGAAGCTGGATGATGCGGCCGCGGCGCACGTCGCCCTTGGCGGGCCTGCCGTTGGCGAGCGCGTCGAGCAGGCGCAACTCGCCCTCGGCGCGCCAGGCGCGGGCACCGACGATGACGAGCGGCGTCGTCAGCCCGCTCGCCATATAGGCCTCGACGATGCGGCCGATGTTCTTCTTGGGCTCGATCGAGCCCCAGAAGAGGAAATAGTCCTTGTAGCCCGCGCCGATCGCACCCTCGACCTCGCGCGCGACCTGCTCTTCCGGCGTGTCGAGATAGCGGGCGGGGATGTCGACCGCCTGATAGGTGTTGGTGATCCGCTCGGGGGCGATGCCGGTCAGCTCGATGATGTCGCGGCGCGAGCATTCGGAAACGGTGACGAGGTGGTCCGCGGTGCGCGCGATCGTCCGCAGCAGCGCGAGATAGCGGCGTTTGTCGTCGAGCGTCGTATAGGGCAGCCGCAGCGGCACGAGATCGTGCAGCGTGAACAGATTGGCCGCGCCCGGGACGCGCAGCGGCAAGGGATAGGTCCAATGCGCGAGGTCGGGCTGCACCGGCAGGCGGACCGCGGTGGTCCGCCCCCAGGCGTGGAAGCGGCCGTTGGCGCGGCGGAACACGTCGGTGGCATTGTAGAGCGTGTCGTAATGCGGCAGCCGCGCGCCGAACTGGCGCGTCACCACCCGCCCGGTCACCGGCACCGCCGCGGCGCGCGAGGCCAGCGGCGACAACAGGCCGGCAAGGTCGCGCAGGCGGCCCTGCCGCTTGGCGGTGCCGCTGTCGAAGAAGCCGATCTCGCGCAGCAGGGGCTCGCGCGCCGCCAGCCCCTGATGGCCGTAGAGCACCGAGGTGCGATGCCCGAGCCGCCCGACCTCATAACTGAGGTTGCGCGCATAGGTGGCGACGCCGGTGCCCTTCTCCAGCCCGAGATTGTAGCCGTCGATCAGGACGTGTTTCATACGAATGCCCGTTGGGTGGCGGGCCAGTCGCGGAACGCGCCCGCCGCGGCCGCGGCCGGCCACAACGGCGCGTCGGTCGGCAGCGTCGCGACGACGGTCGCGCCGTCGGCCGGGGGGAGATGCGCGAAGACGAGGACGCGGATCGTCTCGGCGTCGGTATCGGCCGCATCCGGAGCGGCGTCGGCGGCATCGGCGAAGCGCGGATCGGCGATCATCGCCGCGGCGAGCGCGTCGCAGCTGGCGTAACGGCGCAGCAGCGCGACCATCTCGGTATCCGCGACCGTCGCGCCGGGCCACAACAGCCAGGCCAGCGCATCGACGTCGGGACGGCCGGGCACCTGCGTAGCCGCCGGTCCCTTGCGATAAGGATGAATCGGCCAGGCGGCGGGCTCGGCGCCGCCCTGCGCGACGACGAAACGGAGATGCTCGACGACGTCCGCGGCGGGTTCGCCGAGCGCGCAGGCGGTGCGGTACGAGGCCTCGGCACGCGCGAAATGCCCGCCCTCCTTGGCGACATGCGCATGCTGCACCCAATAGGAGCGCTGATAGGGATGGAGCGCGAGCGCGGCGGCATAACGCTCCTCCGCCGCGGCCCAGTCGCGCGCGTCGCGGCGCCAGTCGCCCTCGCGCACGAGCAGCCGGAAACGGTCGTCGGCGAGCGCGCGATGCTGCTCGACCTCGATCAGCGCGGTGCGGTCGACCGCCGCGGCGCGATCGATCGCCGGCGCGGCGACGAGGCCGATCGCCTCGCGGAACCGGTCGTACGCCTCGTCGAAATCGTCGAACAGCGCGAGCCGGCCGCCGTGCAGCAGCGCGAAGCGGTTGCAATGGTCGCGCAGATAGCCGGGATCGTGGCTGATCAGCACCATCGCGCGATCGCCGCGCTTGCCGAACAATTCGTGGTTGCAGCGATCGTGGAAGCGCGCGTCGCCGACCGCGCCGATCTCGTCGATCAGGAAACAGTCGAATTCGATGATCATCGAGATGGCGAAAGCGAGCCGCGCCCGCATACCCGAGGAATAGCTGCGCACCGGTTCGTGCAGATAGGCGCCGAGTTCGGAAAAGTCGGCGACGAAGGCGAGATTGCGCTGGAAATCCTGCGCGTAGATGCGGCTGATGAAGCGGATGTTGTCGATCCCCGACAGCGTCGGCTGGAACGCCCCGCCGAAGGCGAGCGGCCACGACACCGACATGCCGCGCTCGACGCGCCCCGAGGTCGGCCGCTCGGCGCCGCTGATGAGGCGGACCATCGTCGACTTGCCCGCACCGTTGCGCCCCAGCACGCCGAGCCGTTCGCCCATCGCCAGCTCGAAGCCGACGCCGTCGAGCACGACATTGTCGCCCGAGCGGGTGTGGTAGACCTTGCGGACGTCGGTCAGCCGGATCATTCGGGCACCACGCGACGCGCCACCCATTGCGTGGTGAACAGCGCGACGAAGGTCAGCACCAGGCAGAACGGCAGCACGTAGCCGAGGTCGTAATGGGCGTGGACGCGCGACCCGAAATAGCCCTCGCGGACGATCTCGGTGCCGTGCACCATCGGGATGTAGAGCACGTATTTCTGCGCCGCGGCGGGCAGGGCATCGACGAGGAACGCCGAACCCGACAACGGGAAGATCAGATATGAGGCGGGGTGCCAGAGCTTGTCGACCAGCTCGCTCTCGTGGCTGAGCGCACCCAGCGTGATCGCAAGCGCCGCGCCGAACCAGGCGATGAGCAGCCAGCCGCCGACCACCTCGAGGATGTTCTTGGGCGGATCGATCCAGCCGAGCACGATGAACAATACGCTCAAGCCGGCAAAGGACATCGACGCCCCGCCGAATTCGAGCGCGATGCGTGCGACATAGATGTCGAGCACGCGGATGTTGCGGTGGTAGAGCAGCGACAGGTTGCTCCACAGCGCGCCGATGCAGCGGCCCGGCATGTTGCGCCAGAGGAGCACGCTGGAATAGCCGGTCAGCGCGAAGGCGACGATCGGCAGGTTGCTGCCGTGATAGGCCTTGGCCGCGGTCCACAAGGCGGCGACGCCGAGCGTGAACAGCATCGGTTCGACGAACAGCCACAGGAAGCCGATATTGTGCCGGCCATAGCGGGTCAGCATCTCGCGCAGCAGCAGCGCGACGAGGACGCGGCCCTGGACCCGCAGGCTGTCGCGCAGCGGCGGACGGGCGAGTGGGGCGGCGGGGGTCATCCCTCGCGATGCTCGCGCACGCCGGCGAGCAGGATGGTGAGGATGCCCCAGGCGAGCAGGCCGAGCACCAGCACCGCCAGAATCCCGCCCAGCCGCCGCGGCCGGATCGGATAATCGGGCAGGCTGGGCGGCGCGATCCGCTCGACATAGGCGCGCTTGCGGCGGGCCTCGGCATGCGCGTCCTGCAACGAGATCAGCGTCGCGGCGAGCTGTTTGGCGGCCAGTTCGCTGTCGAGCTGCAGCACCTGGTAGCGGGCGGCCGCGGCGGACAGCGAATTGCGACCGCCGGCGACCCCCGAGCGGCGCTGCGCGATCTCCTTCTGCAATCCGTCGATCTGGGTGCGCAGATAGGGGATCTGCGGCGCGGCCGGGGTGAACGCCTCCATCTGCTGCAACTGGGTGCGGGCGGAGACGAGCTCGTCGTCGAGCTTGGCGATGCCCTGAAGCCGCGCCTCGGCCTCCTTCTCGGGATCGATGATGCCGGCGCGGTTGCGATAGGCGGCGAGCCGCACCGCGGCGGTGCGCGCGCGCTCCTGCGCGTCGCGCGCGTCGCTTTCGGCGACGGTCAGCGCGTCGGACCGCGCCCGGGTGGAGAGGCGGTTGACCAACGCTTCCGAGCGCTCGAGCAGGCGTTCGTTGATTGCCCGCGCCGCGACCGGATCGAAGGCGCTGACGCTGAGGTGGAGGACCTGCGTCGTGGTGTCGGGCTCGACCTCGACCTTGCCGAGATAATAATCGAAGAAGCGCTCGCGATTGGCGGGCAGCAGGCCGCCGAACCGGTCGAACAGGAACACCGACCCCGCGGTATAGGCGCGGGTCAGCAGACCGTCGCGATCGGCATCGGCCAGCGCGCCGCGCGATTCGAGATACTCCACCACCGCATTGCTTTCCTCGGTGGCGCCGCTGAGGCCGCTGCCGCTGAGCACCTGGCCGAGCGAGGTTACCGCCGCCTTGCTCGGGCTGCGCACGACGAAGCGCGCCTCCGAGACGAAGACGTCGCTGGCGAACAGCGCGAAGTACAGCGTCGCCAGGACCGTCGGCACCACCACCAGCGCGAGGAACAACGGCGACGGGCGCGTGAATGTGGACGACACTAGTTGGCGGTTCCCAGATTGATGTGACAGCCGGCGGGCACCGGACGGCCGGTCCCGGGGCGAAGGTCGGCGGCCGGGCGGGCGAGGGCCGTCATCCAGGGCGCGACCTGGTCGAAATGATCGTCCCAGCTCGGCGGGCAATAGCCGCGCAGCGCATCGATCCGGCGCTGTCGCTGCGCCGCGGCGCGATCGAAGGCGACGATCCGCGCCGCCCAGCCGGCGACGTCGTGCGGATCGAGCAGGCACGGAATGCCCTGGCCGACCTCGCGGAAACACGGCAGGTCGCTGGCGATCACCGGCACGCCCATCGCCAGCGCCTCGGCCATCGGCAGGCCGAACCCTTCCGCCAGCGAAGGCATCAGGACCGCACGCGCGCCGCGCATCAGCGAGGCGAGCGTGGCGTCGTCGCAATCCTCGACGATCTCGATCAGGCCGCCGGCCATCTGCGACGCGGCGAGGGCGTCGCGCAGCGCGGCGACCCCGGTGCCCCATCGCCCGACGATGACCAGCCGTGGCGGCATGCTGCCGGCGGTCGCGCGCATGCGGTCCCAGACCCTGCGCAGCAGATCGTGGTTCTTGCGGCTCTCGATCGTGCCGACGCACAGGAAATAATCACCGTCGGCCGGTGGCGGCGCATCGCAGGGCAGCGCGGCCCCCGCCAGCGGCGCGAGCGCGACGGGCGGGCAGGGGAGGCGCAGCCGCGCCGCATGCGCGTGCAGGTCGCGCGCCACCGCGGCGCTGCCGACGATGATCCCGGCGCCGTGGCGCAGCGCTGCGGCGACGCGGTCCGTATGCCGCCTGACCGCATGGGGGCGGCAGTGATCCGGGTGCAGGATCGGGATGAGGTCGTGGACGAGGTAGACGGCGCGCAGGCCGTGGCGCGCGATCCAGCGGACATGCGCCGGCAGGTCATAGTCGGTATGGGAGACGTTGAGGTAGAGGCCGCCCGGACGGGGCCGACGCGGCCGTGCCAGTGCCGCGGCGAGATGCAGCGCCAGCCGATGCCGGATGCCGCGACGACGATCGCCGGCCAGCAGCGCGAACAGCCGGCGCGACGCCGATCGGCCGAACACGCGGATGACGCCGCGATGCTGCACCACCGCGCGGGCCTGCGGCGCGAAATAGTGCAGATAGGCAAGGCAGATCCGGTCGATCCCGTTGGCCGGGCGCCCGGTCCAGCGCAGCGCCACCAGACGCGTCACGTCGAGCAGGACGAGCGCCTCGCCTGTCGCCGCGCTGGGGAAGCCTGGAGTGACCGCATTCATCCTGAGACAGACGGAGGCGCCACGTCCCGACCTTGGTGGCGTCGCGAATTTTTCCGGAGCGTGCCCGCCGCGCCGGTGACGCCCGATCTAGAAACGCGTGTCGAGGCCGATCCGGAAGGTGCGTGGCCGCAGCGGCGTGACCTGATCGCGGCCGGTGGCGAACGGCGTGCCGAGCGCGAAGCGGTTGCCGCGCGTGTCGAGCAGGTTGCTCACCCCCGCGGTCACGCCGAAGCGCGCGAAAGCCAGCCGCGCGGTGACCTCGGTATCGAGATAGCTGCCCTGCCGCTGGCCGAGCACCGGCCCGACGCCGAGCCGCGATGACCCGACGTAGCGCAGCCAGCCGTCGACCGTCAGCCCCGCCGCGCCGAGATCGTGATGGTAGGTGGCCCCGGCCCGCGCGGTCACCTTCGCGATATTGGGAATCTGTTCGAGCCGGGCGGAGGCCTGCGCGCGCGTGGCCGCCGCCCCCGGCGGCAGTTCCGGCGTCGCGATCAGCGCGAGCAGCCGGCTCGACGGCTCTTCGATGCGACCGTCGTTGTACGACACCGCGCCTTCGAGGCGCAGGCCGCCGACCGGGCGCAGCGTGCCGGTCGCCTCCACCGTCCACAACCGGCCGTTGCCGATATTGGCGGTACTCGGCAGTCCGAGGCCGTCGATGAAATCGGCCTGGATGTCGCGCCACGACGCCCGCGCGACCGTCACGCTGAGATCGGCGAGCGGCGAGCCATGGCGCACCCCGGCCTCGATCGTCGCCACCCGGTCGTTGCGGAACTGGCGCACATAGTCGCTTTCGATCGCCAGCCCGCCCGGACGGAATCCCTGCTGGTAGCGCAGGAACAGCTTGGTGCGCCGGGCGACGTCGACGAGCGCCGAGGCGCCCGGCAGGACGATCGTCTGCGACCGCTGCGCCGTCTCGCCGTCACGCGCCGTGGTGGCGACATCCTCGGGACTGCCGTCCAGCGTCGACCGCGTCGCGCGCAGGCCGCCGGTGAGCAGCAGGCCGGGCAGCGGACGGATGCTGCCCTCGCCATAAGCGGTCCATTCGCGCACGCTGTTGACGACGCCGGTGGTCGGCGCGGGCGCGTCGGGCGCGCCGAGCAGGCGGCGCAACCGGGTCTGATTGTGGACGTAGCTGATGCCGGCGAGCCAGCCCGATCCGTCCGGGGCGCTCTGCCAGGCGCGGGTCTCGTTCGCCTGCATCCGCGTCCGATTGGCCTGGACGAACAGGCGGGGCGGGCCGCCGGGCGGCGTCGCGTCATAGCGTTCGAGCAGGTCGTGTGCGGTGAGGCCGCTGGTCGAGCGGAACCGGACCGTGCCGATCTGACCGGCGATCACCGCCTGTGCCTGACCGTAATTGGCGCGGAAGCCCTCGGTGACCGGGGCGAGGCGGGTCAGCGGCGCGCCGTCGCGATCGGCATATTGGCTGTCCGCACCGTGGATCCGCTGGCCGATGCCGATCAGCTCGGCGCTCCAGCCGGACCCGATCTCGAGGTGCGCGGTCGCCCGCCCGCCCTCGATGCGGGTGCGATTGACGTCGGCGCGGCCGAGCAGCGGCTTGTCGATATAGCCGCCCTCGATCGCGTCGGTGGCGACGAGGCGCACGCCCAGCCGGTCGGTGACGACGGGCACGTTCAGCACCGCCTGCGCGTCCAGCCCCGGACCGCCATGCATCGTCGCCGACGTGCCGACCACCACCGATCCCACGGCACGGTCCAGCGCGACCGGATTGGGCACCAGCCGGATCAGCCCGCCGAGCGATCCGGCGCCGTAGAGCGTGCCCTGCGGGCCTTCCAATACCTCCACCGCCGCGAGATCGGCGAGGCGCAGGTCGGGATCGGGTGCGTTGTAGCTGAGACGCAGGTCGCCGTAATATTGGCCGACCGTCGCCTGGGTCGGACCGGTGAAGCTCGAATCGGCGATGCCGCGGATGAACAGCTTGTTCCGGCCGGCGCCGAGATAGGTCGAGGTCACGCTGGTCAGCCGCTGGACGAGGCGATCCGTGCCGCCGGCACCGCCGCGCTCCAGCTCGCCGCCCGGGATGCTCGAGACCTGGCCAGCGAAATTGTCCTGGGTCGTATCGCGCTTGCTGGCGGTGACGACGATGTCGCCGTCGGGCTGCGGCGCGGGGGGTGGCGGCGACGGGGGCTTCGGGCGGGGCAGCGGACGGGGTGCGGCGGGCGGCGCGGGGCGCAGCCGCCAGCTCTGCGCGCCGATCGGCTCGACCTGCGCATGCGCGCGCGCGGCGATCGCGGCGAGCGCCGCCTTGGCCGACAACCGTCCGCGCAATGCGGGGACCGCGCGCGACCAGAGCGATGCGTCGGGCACGACGATGCTGATCCGGGCCTGACGGCCGAGCGCGGTCACCTGTTGCCCGACGGTGCCGCCGGGCAGGTTGATCGACAGGGTCTCGGCGCGAACCGCGGGCGAGACGAGGAGCAGCGCGCAGGCGGCGATGCCGCTCGTCCCGCGCCTCACCGAGGCAGATCCAGCGTCCAACCGTCGCCGTTACGCCGCACGCTGACGTCCAGAAGCGCCGCGAGCAGCGTCGGGTCGTTGCGGAACGCGTGCGTCTCCAGCGTGCCGTTGAAGATCCGGGTGGCGACCGCCGGCGCGGCGGTGATGCGCCAGCCGAGCTGCCGCGACAGGTCTTCGGCGACCTCCGCCATCGTCGCGCCGTCATAGGCGAGGCGGCCGTCGCGCCAGGCGCCGACATCGGCGACGTCCGTCCGCGTCCGCCGCAACGTGTCGCCATCGGCGACGACCCCCTGACCGGGGTCGAGGCGGAGCGCAGCGCCTTTGGGGTCGACCATCACCGCGCCTTCGCCGACCGCGACCTGCTTGCGCGCGCCCAGCACCCGCACGTCGAACACGGTGCCGAGATCGGTCAGCGCAAGGCCACCGACATCGACGTGGAACGGCGCGCCGGCGTCGTGGCGCACCCGGAACAGCGCCTCGCCCGCCTCGACGGTGGCGCGACGCGGCCGGGCCCGATCGAGCCGGACGCGCGACCCGCCGGCCAGTTCGATGCTGCTGCCTTCGGCAAGCGCGATGCTGCGCCGTTCACCCGCCATGGTGGCGATCGTATAGGATCGATCCTGTTCGCGCCAAAAACCGAAACCGAACAATCCGACCAGCACGACGGCGACGGCGAGCCAGATGCCGCGTGCCGGCCGCTGCACAGGCTCGGCAATGACCGGCTCGGGATCATTCGCGGCGGGTGGCGGCGTCGGGACGGTCCGCGCGACGCTTTCGGTCGCGGCGGCCAGAGCGGCGACCGCGCGATCGTACAGCTCCGCATGCCCCGCGTCCGCTTCGAGCCAGTGCGTGAAGGCGTCCCAATCGGCATCGGGCTCGGCCATCCGCAGCGCCCAGTCCAAGGCGACGCCGTCGACGGCATGTCCTGCGGCGCCCGGTCCGAACGCGCTCATCGTATCTCACCCTTCAGCTTGACCAAGGCCCTGGTCACGTCGCGCAAATCGCTCTCCACCGTACTCAGGCTGATGCCGAGCTCCGCAGCGATCACCCGTTGCGGCACCCCCTCGACGCGCGCCCGATGGAAGATCGTCGTCTTGCGATCGCCGAGGCTGCGCAGGAGCTGCGTGACCTTCGCCGCCTCCTGCCGCGCGCCGACCTCGCGTTCCGGGGTCGGGGCGGTCGCGGGATGATCCTGCTGTCCGTCGTGCCACGCCTGGTCGCGCCGTTCCGCCTGCCGCAGCGAGCGATAGCGGTCGATCATCAGCAGATCGGCGGCCCGATAGAGGTAGGCGACGGGATTGGCGATCGGTCCGTCGCTGCGCCCCGCCACCTTGAGCCAGAGGTCATGGACGAGATCCTCGGCAGCCTCGCCCGCACCACGTGCCCGGAGGAAACGAAGCAGCTTGTCACGATTGTCCAGATAGACTGCTTCAAGGCCGTTCGGCGGCATGGTGTGACGGGTCGTCCGCGTTGGAAGATGCCGCTGTCTAATCGGAGAGGCCTGGCAGGAGAAGCCATGTTTGCCGTGGTCCGCTCCGGTACGCGGGGGAGAGACGTCATCGGCGGTGTCGTCCAGCGGGGGAACGCACCTGTCCGCCGCGCAAGCCGCGATCGGCCGCGCCTCGTCCCATTCATCCGTCCTGTCTTGCAGACCCTCGTCGAGGCGCATTGTCGGTCTTTCCCGGTCTTTAGCAACCGAGACGGAGTCGGACGGGCAAACCCTTGGAGCCGCCGGCCTTGCCCCCTCGCAGAAGGCTGCGGTCAGGTCCCGGACGCGACGCGTGGTCCGCAATAGATGATCGCGGCGCCGGCAAGGCACACGCACGCCCCCAGGACGTCCCAGCGATCCGGCTTCGTGCCTTCGGCGAGCCACAGCCAGACGACCGCCGATGCGATGTAGACGCCGCCATAAGGCAGCATAGGCGCGCCCCGCCTGCGCCATGGCTGGCAGCGTGAGCAGAGAGGCGAACAGGCATAGTGACAGCAGGCCCGGGACGACCCACCACATCGATCTGCCGAGGCGCAACCAGGCCCAGAAGGCGAAGCATCCGGCGATTTCGGCCAGCGCTGCCGCAAGGAATGCAAAGGCCGTCATCGTTGCGTTCGCGCTCATGGCAAAGGCCTCCGGTGGCCTATGCGGGGCCGCGCCGCCCGAACCGCCGCCCGATCTGCGACAGCCGGTCGACCACCATGCTCTCCGGCCCCTCGGGACGGCCGACCGCCGCCCAGGAGCCGAGCAGGATCGCGCCGTAGACCGATGCGCCGAGCACGACGGTGCCGATCACCGCGACCAGCGACAGCGACTGGCGCATCGCATCGGGGAGCAGCAGGATCGCTGCGGCCATGCCGGCGGTGGCGAGCGCGATCCGCCACGGCGCGAGCACTTGCGCGACGATGCCGAGGCCGACGAGCTTGCGGACATAGCCCATCGTCACCAGCATCATCGTCGCATTGGTGAGGACCCGGCCGATCACCGCGCCCATAACGCCATAATACCAGATCAGCGCCACCAGCACCGGCAGCTTGATGACGATCTCGACGAGGCGCTGGCGCAGGAAGATCGAGGTGCGGCCCATCGCCATCGCCATCGGATCGAGCGGCGAGACCCAGACGACGAACACCGGCGCGAGCGCGAGCCAGCGCAGCATCGGGATCGACGAGATCCAGTTGCCGCCGAGCACCACCGGCACGACCTGATCGGCGACGAGGCTGAGCCCGATCATGCCCGGCGCGGCGATGGTCAGCAGCGTCTGCGAGATGCGCAGATAGGCGCGCGCCATCCGCTCGCGCGAATCCTTGAGCGTCACGAAGCCGGCCATCAGCGGCCGCATCGCCGGCGTCACCAATACCTGTTCGGGCACCGACGACAGATCCGCCGCCATCGAGAAATGGCCGAGGTCGCCTTTGCTGATGAAGCGACCGAGGATCAGCTTGTCCGACTGCCAGCTCAGCGCGGCGAGCGCCTGCGCGAGGCTCGCCCAGCCGAGGAAGCCGGCGAAGCTGCGCCATTGTGACAGGCCGAGCCGCGGCCGGAACGGCGCAAAGCAATAGGATTGCACCATGCTGGCGAGCGGCGTGACGACGGTGCCCGCGGCGATCGCCCAGTAACTGTGGGTGGTGATCGCGAGCACGACCGCGACCGAGAAGCCGAACACCTTGCTGACGATCTCGATCACGAGATCGCGGCGGAAGTCGATGCGGCGGGCATATTGCACCATCGCCGGGCTCTGCAGCCCGCGCGCGATCGGCGACAGCGCGAGGAACAGGATCAGCGGCACCAGTCGCGGATCGGCATAGGCCCAGGAGAAGGGAAAGGCGGCGCCGGCGATGACGATGGCGAGGATCGCGCCGCGGATCACGCCGATGGTGAAGGCGGTGTCGAGATGGCTGCGGCCGATCTGGTCGAGCCGGACCAGCGACTGGACGATCGGCAGTTCGGACACCGCCTCGACGATGAAGATCAGCGTCATCGCCACCGAGATCAGGCCGAAATCCTGCGGCGACAGCGTCCGCGCGAGCACGATCAGCGTGGTGAAGTCGATGCCGCGCGCCATCAGCCGCGAGGCCATCAGCCACGCCACGCTGCCCGCCGTCCGGCTGCCAACCCCCGGCCCACGCTCTGGTCCGGCCCCTGGACCGCCCCCTGACTTGTCCGTCATCGCCGCAATGCCACCCTTATCATCCAGTGCCGGCCCGCTCCCCGCAGCCCCGGCGGCCGCCCGGCGATCGGGGCGGCGCACGTCGGCGCGTCCTACTCAATCGCGTGGCGTGAAAAAAGTCCTGTGCAGGAAGCGCTTGAGCAGCACCGCCTGCCAGCGGTGCTCGGCCGCCTCCTTGGCCGCCTTGGCCATCCGTCGCGCCCGCATCCGCACCGACGTGGTGAGATATTTAGGGTCGATGTTCCGGCTAGAATCGATCCGGAGATATTTGGCGAAATACGGATAGTCCTTGAGGAAATCGACATAGACCTGGCGGTGGCTCGGGTCCCACGGTCCGTTGGTGGTGTTCCACGGTTTGACCGGGCCGGTGAAATGGACGATCCGCGGCCCGAGCGAGCGATCGAGATCGGCGAGCCGGAACCAGGTCGAATAATTGTAGCGCGGATGCATCATCTCGCGCTGCGACCCGACCACCGCGTTGAGCGCGCTCTGGTCGTGATGCTTGCAGCGTTCGGGGTTCTCGGCGAGGAAGCGCAGCGCCTGCGTCGTGAACGTCCGCCACGCCTCGCGCTGTGCCATCATCACGCCGGCGTTGAAATAATCCGCGACCCGGTCGATGCCGATACCCTTCAGATAGGATTGCGGATTGGCGTAGCGGCCGCCGTTGTCGAGCCGGTCGGCCCCCGCCAGCAACGTGCCCGGCGGGCAGTCGTGCGCGATCAGCGGCGCGACCGGGCCGACGATCTGGACGTCGCCGTCGATATAGATGACCGTCTCATATTGCGCCGGGATCTCCGCCTCGACCGCGAGCCGGCCCAGGGTCGAGCTCGGGCAGTGCAGGTCGGGCAGGCGGTCGACGCTGTCGGGGATGAAGCGACGGCTGTCGAGGAAGCGGAAGTTGAACCGCGCCCCGCCGAGCGCCGCCTGGATCGCCGCCTGTTCCTCGTCGGGGATGTCGATCAGATAGATGATGATGTCGGCGATCGCGACGACATCGGGCTGCGCGGCGAGCTGCGAGGCGGCGATCATCGCTTGGCCGACATAGCCGCGGTCGCTCACGAAGGTGATGACCCGGGTGATCCCCGGCCTGTCACACTCGGGTGTCCCCAGGGTTAGCTTGTTCACCGGTACACTCCTGACTGGCGCATCGGGCCGGCGCCGGGCCGACCTCACGTCGCGACCAGCATGGCACGACGGGCATCCCGCGGCGCGCCGCGTTCATGTCCCCCTATGGTCGACGCAGGTCAATAATTAGTAAGCGCCCGTTTTGGCACGGGTTCGGCCCACGAGGATAGCCTTGGGCGACAGGCGATGCTACGGTTTTGTTGCCTGCTATCAGGTCGACGGACGGTGCGCGTCCATCGTGCGACGGCGTCGCCTTCTTCGGGAAGGGTGCGGTCAGGCGATGGTCCCGCGCCCCGATAAGGGTCTGCAATGGTCGTTCTAGCAATCTTCTGGCTGTTGTTCTTCGCCGCGGCGGTGTCGGGTATCCGCTGGACGCTGTATCTGTTCTTCGCCAGCCTCGCTTTCGGCTCGCTCGCCATCCTGCCCGTCAACCTGACCGGCGGTACCACCTTTCTGCCGCACACCGCCTGTTCGGCGTTGCTCTGCATCCGCTCGTTCATCGCCTGCCGCAAACCGCACCTGCTGATCGACGGGCTGCTCGACTATAACAAGCTCGGCCTGCTCACCGCCTTCATCGTCTACGGGCTGATGGTCACCTATACCGCGCCGTTCCTGTTCCACGGTGCGCCGATCATGGGGCTCAACAACATCACGCGCAGCCCGCTGGGCTTCGGCTCGGGCAACATCACCCAGCCGCTCTACCTGCTCGCCGCCTTCGCGATCACCATCTCTATCTACCAGCTGCTGCTGCAGACCGACACGCGGCGCATGGTCTATCAGGCGATCTTCGTCGGTGGCGCGATGGCGCTCATCGCCGGGATGATCGACATGGCGACCGCGGGTTCGGGCATGCTCGCGCCGCTGCGCACCGCGACCTATGTCATCATGGATGGCGACGACGTCGGCGGCATGCGCCGCGTCATCGGCTTCAACACCGAAGCCTCGGCCTATGGCGCGCTGGTGCTGTCGTTCGGTGCCATCATCTACTTCACGCGGATCGGCGAGGCGCTGGGCGGCATCTATGCCAAGATCCAGACGCCGATGGCGCTCGCGTTGATCGCGTTCACCGTGCTGTCGACCTCGTCTGCCGCCTTCCTGGGACTGGGTATCCTCGGCGTCTTCGCGGTCGTCGCCAACGTCATGGCATTGCGCCATCCCGCCGACGAGAAGCGGGCATTGATCCAGCTGCTCGTCATCGGCGCCGCGGGGCTGATCGTCGCGGCGCTGGTGGTGGCGACGCCGAGCATGTTCAACGGCGCGGTCGAACTCGTCGACAGCCTGATCTTCAAGAAGACGTCGAGTAGCTCCTATTCGGAGCGCAGCAGCTGGAACCTCGTCAGCCTCGAAGGCCTGGTCGCCACCGGCGGCTATGGCGTCGGCGTCGGATCGACCCGCGCATCGAGCTGGCCGGTCGCCGTGCTGAGCAGCACCGGCGTCATCGGCGGCCTGCTGATGGCGCTGTTCTTCCTGCGGCTGCTGACGCTGAGCCTGCGCAATGCCAGCGACGAGATCCGCCGGGTAGTGATCGGTGCGCGCTACAGCCTCGCGGTCTGTCTCGTCCCCAGCGCGGTGGCGGGCACGCTGGTCGATTTCGGCGCGTTCAACGCGACGCTGTTCGCGATCACCACCGCGCTGCCGACGCTGATCCCGGTGGCGACGCGCCGGCGACGCGTGCCGCGGGCGCCGCGCGTGCAGGCCAATGCCGTGGCGCAGCGTTGAGGCCGGGCCGAGATACGGGTGGCGGCACCGCGCCGGGTGGCGCCGGTGTACATACCTGTTATCAACACCCGATCGTTAATCCTGTCCTGATCCGGGGTAATCCACCTTTGATCTCACGGCCGTAGCACAGGAAGATCCAACGCATGAGCAGGCGCATTCTGGTAACCGGCGGGGCGGGATATATCGGTAGCCATACCTGCAAGGTGCTCGCGGCCGAGGGGTTCCTGCCCGTCACCTACGACAATCTCAGCCTGGGCGATCCGGCGCGCGTGCGCTGGGGACCGTTGGTCGAGGGCGACGTCCGCGATGCCGCTGCGGTCGCCCGCGCGATCGCCGATCACGGCGCCGAGGGCGTGATTCATTTCGCCGCGGACGCCTATGTCGGCGAATCCGTCGCCGACCCTGCGCGCTATTACGACAATAACGTCGGCGGCATGATCGGCCTGCTCGCCGGCATGCGCACGGCAGGATGCGGCCGGATCGTCTTCTCGAGCACCTGCGCGGTCTATGGCGACCCGACGACGTTGCCGATCTCCGAGGACACGATGCCGGCACCGGTCAATCCTTATGGCCGGACCAAGCTCATCGGCGAAGGGATGCTCACCGATTATGCCGCCGCCTACGGGCTCGACTTCGTCGCGTTGCGCTATTTCAACGCGAGCGGCGCCGACCTCGACGGCGAGCTGGGCGAGGACCGCGAGTACGAACCGCATCTCATCCCGCGCGCGATCCTCCATTTGCTCGGCCATCTTCCCGATTTCCAGGTGTTCGGCAGCGACTTCCCGACCCCCGACGGCACCGCGATCCGCGACTATATCCATGTCGCCGACCTCGCCCGCGCGCACGTGCTGGCGGTGCAGCGGCTGCTCGCCGGCACCGGCGGCCGGCGCATCTTCAATCTCGGCTCGGGCGTCGGCCATTCGGTCGCCGAGGTGCTCGCCGCGATCGCCGCGGTGTCCGGCCGGCCGCTCGCCACCCCGACCGGCAACCGCCGCCCTGGCGACCCGCCGCAGCTCGTCGCCGACGTCGCGGTCGCGCGCGACGACCTCGGCTTCACCGCGCGCCATTCGGCCTTGCGCGACATCATCGTCTCGGCCTGGCAATGGCACGTAAAGACCCATCGCGAGGCCGTGTCATCCTGACGCCGGCCGCCTCCATCCGCTCCTCGGGGACCGATCATGCATCTTGAGAAACGCATCCTCATCACGGGCGGCGCCGGCTTCCTCGGCTCGCATCTGTGCGACATGATGCTCGCCCGCGGCCATCGCGTCCTGTGCGTCGACAATTTCTTCACCGGCACGCAGCGCAACGTCGACCATCTGCGCGACAATTCGCGCTTCGAGCTGATGCGCCACGACGTCAGCTTCCCGCTGTTCGTCGAGGTCGACGAGATCTACAATCTCGCCTGCCCGGCGAGCCCGATCCACTATCAGCGCGATCCGGTGCAGACCACCAAGGTCAGCGTCGTCGGCGCGATCAACATGCTCGGCCTCGCCAAGCGCACCAAGGCCAAGATCTTCCAGGCCTCGACCTCGGAAGTCTATGGCGACCCCAGCGTCCACCCGCAGACCGAGGATTATTGGGGCAACGTCAACCCGATCGGCATCCGCTCCTGCTACGACGAGGGCAAGCGCTGCGCCGAGACCTTGTTCTTCGACTATCGCCGCCAGCACGGCCTGGCGATCAAGGTCGCGCGGATCTTCAACACCTACGGGCCGCGCATGCACCCCAATGACGGGCGCGTCGTGTCGAGCTTCATCGTTCAGGCGTTGCGCGGGCAGGACATCACTATCTTCGGCTCGGGCGAGCAGACCCGGTCGTTCTGCTATGTCAGCGACCTGCTCGCCGGGTTCGTCTCGCTGATGGACACGCCGAACGACGTCACCGGCCCGATCAACATCGGCAATCCGGTCGAATTCACGATGCTGGAGCTGGCGACGCTGGTGATCGAGCTGACCGGCTCGCGCTCCAGGATCGTCCACATGCCGCTGCCCGCCGACGATCCGCGCCAGCGCCGCCCCGACATCACGCTGGCGCGCCAACAGCTCGACTGGGAGCCGAAGATCCAGTTGCGCGAGGGTCTCGAGAAGACGATCGCCTATTTCGACGCTCAGCTCGCCGGATACGCCCAGCACCAGCGGGCCGATCCATGATAGGACGAAATCACCGTCGCCGTGGTGGCGTGACGCTTGCAAATCCCGCGCCGGCCATGCCATGGATCATCGCTTAGCCAGGCGACTTGAAGGTGTTGGTAATCATAGCATTACTACAACATGCAAGTTGCCGCGATCCAGCGAGCTAAACGGTTAGGACCAAAACGGGCGTGCGCACGATAGACCAGTATGTATTGTGCCGGCCGCATGACGCGGGACTACATATCCGTCAGGAACGGGATCGCCGGCATGACTGAGGGGATGCCGTCGATCCGGGCCAGCGTCGTCGTCATCAACCACAATTACGGCGAATTCCTCGCCACCGCGATCGACAGCGCGCTGGCGCAGGATCATGCCGATGTCGAAGTGGTCGTGGTCGACGACGGCTCCACCGACCATTCGGCCGCGATCATCGCCGGTTATGGCGACCGCATCCGGGCGGTGATGAAGGCGCAGGGCGGCCATGTCGAGGCGGTCAACGCCGGCTACGCCGCCTCGTCTGGCGAGGTGGTGCTGTTCCTCGACGCCGACGACCTGATCCATCCCGACTGCCTGCGCCGCGCGCTGGCGATGCTCCAGCCGGGCGATTCCAAGGTGCAGTTCCGGCTGGCGACGCTGGACCGCACCGGCGCCGACCAGAACATGCCGTTCCCGCATTTCCCGCCCAATTTCTCCGCCGACGACGTGTTGCGCGGCGCGGCGCGCTCGGGCTGGTATCCCTGGACGGTGTCGACCGGCAACGTCTTCGTCCGCGGTTTCCTCGACCGGGTGATGCCGATCGATGCCAAGACGGTCTATCGGTCGCCGGACGGCTATCTCAGCAAGCTCGCGCCGCTCTACGGGCCGGTGCGCTCGCTGCGCGAAGTGCTCGGCGGCTATCGCGTCCACGGCCAGAACGCCTGGGCGAGTTCGCAGAAGACGTGGAGCGCGGATACCGCGCTGCGCTGGCTCGCGTTCGACCGGGTGCTCGAACGCGCCTTCGTCAGCGCGGCGCAGACGCAGGGCGTCGTGGTCCGCCAGCCGCTGCTGCGCTCGTTCCAGGCGCTCGAATATCGCATGCAGGCGCTGCGCTTCGCCGATCCGGACAAGCGCCCGCCCGACAGCCGCCAGACGGTGATGACCGACGCCGTCCACTGGCTGGTCGAGCTCCACCCGTTCGGCTGGCCGGGCAGCGTCGCGCGATTCGGCTGGCTGGCGTTCCTCGGCTATGCGCCGCGCCGGCTGGTCGAACGCCAGGTGCGCAAGGCGCGCACCCAGACCAACCGCTCGCTGTTCTGGCGCTCGATGCTGTCGCTGACCCGCAAGTTCGAATAGGGGCGGCGCCGGTCCGGTCCGCCCGGACCGGCGCCAGGCCGGCTCACCGCCCGATCGAGGTATAGGCGAAGCCGAGCGCGGCGATCTCGGCGGGGCGGTAGACGTTGCGCAGGTCGACCAGCACCGGGGCCGCCATCGTCCGCTTCAGCCGCTCGAAGTCGAGCGCGCGGAACGCATCCCATTCGGTGACGATCACCACCGCGTCGCTGCCCGTCGCGGCGTCATAGGCGTCGCTGCAATAGGTGATGTCGGGCAACGTCGCGCGTGCCGCGGCCATGCCTTCTGGATCATAGGCGCGTACCGTCACGCCGGCATCGTGCAGCGCCTGGACGATCGCGATCGACGGCGCATCGCGCATGTCGTCGGTGTTGGGCTTGAAGGTCAGGCCGAGCAGCGCGACCGTCTTGCCGCGCGGCGCATCGCCGAGCATCGCGATCACCTTGCGGCCCATCGCGCGCTTGCGGCTGTCGTTGACCTTGACCACCGCCTCGACGATCTGGATCGGGCTGTCGTGATCCTCGGCGGTCTTGAGCAGCGCGAGCGTGTCCTTGGGGAAGCACGAGCCGCCATAGCCGGGGCCGGCGTGCAGGAACTTCTTGCCGATGCGGTTGTCGAGGCCGATGCCGCGGCTGACGTCCTGGACGTCGGCGCCGACCGCCTCGCACAGATTGGCGATCTCGTTGATGAAGGTGATCTTGGTCGCGAGGAAGGCGTTCGCCGCATATTTGATCAGCTCGGACGTGCGCCGGCCGGTGAACAGGATCGGGCTCTCGTTGAGGTAGAGCGGGCGGTAGACCTCGCGCATCACCTTGCGCGCGAGCTCGTCGTCGGTGCCGATGACGATCCGGTCGGGGCGGGTGAAATCACCGATCGCGGCGCCCTCGCGCAGGAATTCGGGGTTGGAGACGACCGCCACCGCGACGTCGGGGCGCTTCTCGCGCAGGATCGCCTCGACCTTGTCGCCGGTGCCGACGGGCACGGTCGATTTGGTCACGACGACGGTCGGGCCGGTCACCGCTGCGGCGATCTCCTCGGTCGCGGCGAAGACGTAGCTGAGGTCGGCATGGCCGTCGCCGTGTCGCGCGGGTGTGCCGACCGCGATGAAGATCGCATCGGCGCCCGCCACCGCCGCGGCGAGATCGGTGGTGAAGCGCAACCGGCCGGCCGCGACGTTGGCGGCGACCAGCGCGTCCAGTCCGGGCTCGAAGATCGGCATCCGCCCCGCCTCGAGCGCGGCGATCTTGTCGGCCGCCTTGTCGACGCAGATCACATCATGACCGAAGTTGGACAGGCAGGCACCCGAGACGAGGCCGACATAGCCCGAGCCGATCATGGTAATACGCATAGAGCCTCATCGTCTGGGGGACCGCCGCAGCAACGATGCGGCGTGCAACGATCTCTAACAAAAGGGGAAAGGTTAGAGAACGCGCGATTGCTGTCCTATTTTGGGCAGGGATCAGCGGATCAGGCGACGCATCGGCGGGATGTGGTCGAGGATCAAGACGCACAGCGCCGACGCCAGCACCGCGAGCAGCGCATTGCCGAGGCAGGCGGCGAGCGTCGCCTGACCCAGCAGGCGCGCCGCGAGGTCGAGGAACAGCAGGTGCACGACATAGAGGCCGAGGCTGAGCCGCGCGAGCCGCGCGAACAGCGGCGACAGGCGGAACGTCGACGGGATCGCCAGCGCGACGAGGAAGGCGGCGATGCCATAAGGGATGGTCATCAGCGTGTTGTCGGTGAAACGCGGGAAGGGGATGGTGCCGACCGCGACCAGCGCCGCGACCTCGGCGAGTTGCAGCAGCGCGGCGACGGCGAACACTGCCAGCGCAAGGCGTAGCGGAATATGACGGCCGCGATCGCGCAGCCACGCGCCCGCGGTGACGAACAGCAGGCCGAAGAAGGGGCCGTTGCGTGTGTTGAACGGCGGCTTCGGCAAATGAAGCAGCAGGCGCAACGGTCCGAAGGCGAACGCCAGCGCATAGAAGACGAGCGCCAGCGCGAGCACCGCGCCCCAGCCGAGCCGGCTGCGCACGACGGCGAACAGCACGCCGGCGACGCCCAGCGCGGGCAGGAACCAGAGATGCTGGCCGTCGAGACCGGTGATCAGCAGCCGCACGATCATCGCCGGCGAGCGCAATTCGGCGAGCGAGCCCTGGAAATAGAGGATGTAGACCAGCGCCCACACCAGGAAGGGCGGCGCGAGCCTGACGAGCAGGCGCAATGCGGTCCGCTCGGGCGAGCGTTGCGGCATGAAATAGCCGAAGGCGACGAAGAAGAAGGGCACGGCGAAGCGCGACAGCAATGCGATCACGTCGGCCGCGACCGGCGCGTCCTGGGCGCCGTTGGACACCGCATGGATCAGCACCACAGCGACGAAGGCGACCAGCCGCATCAGGTCGATGCCGGCGAGGCGGATCGTGCCGTCTGGCGGCGTCACCGGGGAAGCGTCGATTGCCGTCGCGATGGCCGATCCCTTTCCGCTCAAGCCTCGCATCGACCGGCGGCCGGACCGGCCCGACACGGTGTCGGCACGATCTGGACGGGGAGATGCCAAGCACCGCCAACAGGTTGGCGGCAAAGGTTAGCATAACCCGGCGACGGACCGGCAAGCTTTTGCGAAAGGTGGCGCGATAAACGGCTAAGCGACTGGGATCGCCTCGGTAATTCTACCGGGCAGCGTCAGTCCTTGTAATAATTGCGATACGCGCGACGCCTTCTGCGCCTCGACCGTCGGTTCAGCAAAACCACGATCAGACTTAATCCGACCAGCGCCGCGATTATGATGAGGGTAGGAACCGACATGCTCACGATTAATCAAAGGCTCCCTCGTGAACGCGTTGCCGCATCTAACAATGATGCGCTGCGATATGCAACGCCAAATCGCCTCGTACCGTGTTCAACAATGGGAAAGCATTCGACCCGATAGCGGCCAATAGCGACACTTGACCAAGCCAGTTTTGGTAAATACAAAATAAACGCGAGGCACGCATCAAGGTCGCCGCGCCATTCAAACAGCATGAACCGGTCGAGACCATTATAGCGCGATCGCGATCCGCGCCTTGAGCAATGCACGATCAATATTCGCGGTGACCGGCTATGGGCAGACCCGATCCGGGATTAATGCTCATGTACGGCACTGCGGCATTTCGAGGGATCATGGCCGTTTCGGATAGGGTCGGGCGACTTGGCGCGACGGGGTCGGGCAGCGTACACAATGTCCGTCGACCTCGATCGTCTTGGCGGTCATGCGAAACCCTGCGGCGCCGGCGGCAACGCTGATGATATTCGCCGCGGTATGGCCCCTGATCGGCGTGGATTGCCCGCACCTCTGGCAGACCAGGGTGATACGCGGCTGATATTGCTCGCCTTCTATCGCCCGATTGTCGGTCGGCTGGACGAGGTTGGCCTGCATCAGGATATCGAGGATGCGATAGACGCTCGCCGCGGCGGGTTCGGCGTTCACCTTGGTCGAGGCGGTGGCGAGCGCGAAGATCTGGTCGCGCGCATCGGCGTGCGCCGCCTCCTGCGCGGGCGACACCATGGCGCCGTCGCCCGCCGCGGCACCGCCACGCCGACGGCGCAGCTTGGCGGCGATGCCGAGCACCATCGATTCACCGCCCTGCGGCCGGCCGGCGACCTGCCAGAGCAGCAGCACCGTCGCGCCGAACGCCAATGCGCCGAGCGCGGCGAGCGCGGCGAGCGCCACCGTCAGCCACGGCCGCGACAGATCGGTCGGGAGCAGCTGTGCCACCGGGAAGACGACCGCCCCCATCACCAGGCAACCGAGGATCGGACGCAGGATCGCCTTGAGCTGCGCCCAGACCGGCAGTTCGATGGCGTCGCGCGCGGCGCGCACCGCCATCCCGGCCAGCACCAGCGCGGCGGCCGCCCGCGCGGCCGCGATCCCCGGGATCAGGAAGAACCAGGCGCCGGCGATGACCAACGGCACCTTGACGAGGAAGTCGGTGAGCTGGCGGTTGAAGATCAGCGTCGAGCGGCGCAGCGCCAGCGCCAGCGCGTTGAGCGGCGTCCACAACAGGCCGGGAATGCCGGCGAGCGCCAGCCATTGCAGGATCGGCGCGACCATATCCCATTTCGCGCCGAGCGCGAGGCTGACGACGGGATGGGCGAGCAACGCAGTGCCGGCGAGGATCGGAAAGCCGAGCAGCGCCACCGCCGCGAAGGTCTTGAGATAGGCCTGGCGCAGCCGCTCGGGATCGTCGCGCACCGCGACCAGCCCCGCCGACAGCGGCCCGAGGATCGGCGTCAGCAGCACCTGGCCGGGGATCGACGCCAGACTGTCCGCCATGGTGAAGCGGCCGACCGTCGCGGTCGGCGCGAGCCGGCCGAGCACCAGCCGGTCCATCTGCCAGGCGAAGGCGGAGAACAATTGCGCGCCGCTCAGCCAGCTCAGGAAGTTGCGGAACAGCCGCCAGTCCTTGAGCGAGAAGGTGGGCCGATAGGGGGCGAGGACGAACGACATCAGCGACGCCGTCACCGGCGACAGGATGGTGCCGAGCGCCAGCGCCCAATAGCTGCCCGTCGCCACCGCGACGCCGATCGACACGCACAGCGACACGACCTTGCCGAGCAATTCGGTGGCGACGGTCCGGCGGAAGTCGAGATCGCGATTGTACAGCGCCAGCCGCGGATTGCTGATGCCGCGGAACGCCGGCGCCAGCGCCAGCGCGGCGATCAGCGGCAGCAATCGTGCGTCGCCATAGACCATCGCGAAGGGCCAGGCCGCCGCGCCGATCAGGATCGCCAGGACGACGCCGCGCAGCACGCTGAGCGTGAAGGCGGTATCCATCATCGTCCGGGTGATGTCGCGCTCGACGAGCAGCACCTGCGACACCGGCAGTTCCATCACCGCCTCGACGATGAAGATCAGGCTCATCGCGATGCTGATCAGGCCGAAGTCGGCGGGCTGCAACAGCCGCGCCAGCACGATCAGCGCGACGAGATCGATCAGCCGCGACAGCAATCGCCCGCCGACCGCGAGGATCGAGGCGAGCGCGGTGCGATGCGAGGCGGTCGCCGCGACGGCGGTGGTGCGGGTGGCGGCGGCCGGGGCGGGGACGCCCGCCGATCCTAGCGCCACGTCAGGACCGCGCCGCAAGAGAAAGGGCCGCAAGAGAAAGGGGTGTCCCGGGGACGGGGCGCACGGCCGCAACGAACGCCAATACTCTCTGCTCCGATGATGACATCGACGGACCGGGACCGACGTGATCCTGGACCGCAAGCCGCGCCGCAGCCGCTTAGCGCATTGATTAGCGGTTCCTTCATCGTCTGTCACCCGCATTGAACCATTGCTTTCGGCGCGTCGCTGGCCTGATATGGGGCCATAAGCACGATGCAGGTGCGCGCCGCGCCGCGGCCGACGGGAGAGGAATGCAGACGACGGCCGAGCAACAGCACCCGACCCGCCGCCTCTGGTATAGTTAACGCCTGTTGACCAAGAACAGATCGGCAAGACACGTGCGCTGCAATAGCGCGATCGCAGTCCCGGCAGGGTCCAGACACGCGGGATCGGCCATGAGTGTTATCGTCGCGGTCTTTCTGTTCATCACTGTTGCCACAACGGTTGCGAATAAGCTGGTACGGCCGGTGAACATCGTTCACACTGTCTTTACCTTTTTTGGCTTAGAGCTATATCCAGAAGATTAGGGTGCGATATGGCGATAACTGCTCAGATCATCAGTGACGACCGCAGCTCGGAACGGTTCCCGGCCGGGCTCAACGCGACACTGCGCGACCAGGTGACGCGTCCCCACGACGTGATGATCGACGATCTGTCGCTGACCGGCTTCCGCCTGTCGGGCGGCCCGGCGATGGCGCTGGGCAGCGAGGCGTCGATCGGCTTCGCCGGCATCGGCGTGCATCAGGCGCGGGTGACGCGCCAGGACGGCGACGTCTACGGCTGCGAGTTCGTCACGCCGATCACGCAGGAGATGCTGACCCGCGCGCTCACCGCCGGCCCGGTCGCGCCGATCGCCTTCCCGACCGCGGCGGGCCCGTCGCTGCTCGACCACGTTCCCGAACCTTATGTCGAACCCTATTCGGGCCGCACCAAGCTGGCGATCGCGACGGTCGCGGCCGCCGCAGGCTGGGCGGTCGCAGCCGGCCTGTATTTCGCGCTGACCTGAGCGTCGGGGGCGGGGGATGACCCGCCCGCCCCGCACCGTCAGAAGCGCAGCACCGCCGATGCGGTCACGTTGCGCCCGGCGAAGGTCCGCGCGCTGGCGATGCCATCCGCCGGAATATAGTCCCGGGGACGGCCGACCTCGGTAACCGCGGTCACGTTGAACAGATTCTGCGCGTTCAGCCCCAGCCGGATCGTCGGCGTCACGTCGACCGACGCAAAGCCGTTGGTCAGGACGTAACCCGGCATCTTCAGCGTATTGGAGTCACCCGCATAGGATGACGTCGTGCCGGTGACGTTCAGGCCGACGACGAAGCGGCCGGTATCGATCGACGGCGTCGCCTGGAAGACGATAGCGGCCTGGCGATAGGGGATGTGCCCGTCGAGCGTCGGATCGACCTCGCTCTCGGAAATGCGGGCATGGGTATAGGTCGCCCCGCCGAGCAGGTGGAAGATGCCGCGGTCGAACCCGCCCTCGAATTCGACGCCGTAGGACCGGTAATGGTTCTTGACCAGCATCTGCACCGGGACGGCGATCTCGTTGGTCTCCGCGGTGAGCGCGCGGAAGGCGGTGAGGTTGGCGAAGAGCGGACCGGAGCGGAGCTTGATGCCGAGATCCTGCTGGTCGACGAAATTGACCGCGACCTCGTCGGCGATGCTGCCGTCCGCGCGAACGCCGCCCCCGAACAGCAGATGGTCGGCGTTGAAGCGCGCGCCGCGGCTCACCCGCCCGAACGCCGCGACATCATGGACGATCTCGTAATTCACGCCGACCGAATAGGTGAGGTAGGACTTGCGGTAATCGACGGGCTGCGCCGCGTTGAGGTCGACAACGGGAACGCGCTGTTCGGGCGTCTGGATACGCCCGTCCTGGTTGACGTCGATCATGCCCGGGCGGCTGGGGCCGGCATAGAAGCCGTTGGCAGACGAAATGTTGTAGCGGATGCTGCCGCCGACGTTGAGCCCGCCAATCTGGAAATTGGCGCCGAAATAGGGCGCGTCGATATTATAGTCGACGTCGTAGAAGCGCTGGCAGCAATTGCCGAATATGGGTTCGCCATAAGCGATCAGCCCGTTCTGCGTCACCGGCTGGCCGGCGCTGTCGTAGACGTCGAGCAAGGCGGCGCGATGGCCCTTCGCCTCCTCGAGATAGCTGTTCCAATGCCAGTCCATGCTGACCTTCTGGAATGACTTGAAATAGCCGAGCGCGATGCTGCCCTTGAAGGCGCCGAGATGGTAATCGCGGGTCAGCGACAGGATGTTGGTCGCATTGGTTAAATCGTTGAGCGTGACGCCGAAGGTCAGCGCGTAGAGGCCCAGGCCGTTGCCGTTGAGCCGGGTCGGGTCGGCGATCGCCCGACCGGCGTTCGGCCCGCTGGCATAGGCCACCGTCGCGCCCGCTTCGCCGATCCTGCCCGCCAAGGTTGCTAGCGGCGCCACATCCGCCGGGAAGGAGGTGATGACGCTGCCCGAATTGCTGGCGACGTTGAACATGTCGCTGAAATTGAAGCCGTCGCCCAGGTCGAACGACACCTGCGCGCCACCGCCGCGGGTCTTGATGCGATAGCCGTCGGCAAGGTCGGAGGCGATCCGGTTGCCGTCATGACCGATCGCGGTGTCGCTGCGGAAATAGGGCGACAGGGTCGTGCCGGACCGCAGATCGAAATCGGGGAAGCTCTCGTAGACCGGCTTGTCCGCGGTGCCGGTGATGCGGGCCGGCGTCGGCATGTAGAGCGGCGAGCGATCGTCGAGAACCTTGACGCTCAGCCGGATGAAGCCGTTGTCGAACTTGCGCGTGACATTGGCCTTGAACTGGCCGCCGCGCTCGGCGGTATAGCCCGTGTTCCTGAGCCCCTTGCCGATGCGGTAGAAGCCGCCGACGTGGAAGGTCCAGTCGTGGCCGATCGGTGCGCCGTAATCGGCATCGAGCCGGGTCCGGTCGAAGTCGACGCCGCGGCTGAAGCCGATCGACCCGCCGGCGACGTCGCCGGTCTTGCTGATGAAGTTGATCACCGCGCCGGGGGCGTTGCTGGTGAAGGTCGACGCCGATCCGCCGCGCAGCACCTCGACGCGCTGGATGTTGTAATCGGGACGCAGGAAGGTGTCGGCGGTGGCGAAGGCGATGTCGCCGAAATCGAGCAGCGGCAGGCCGTCTTCCTGGAACTGGACGAACTTGGCCCCGCCGCTGGCGGAGGGCAGGCCGCGCACCGCAATATTGGCATTGGTCTCGCCGCCCGACGATTCCGACCGCAGACCGGGAATGTTGCGCAGCAGATCGGCACTGCCCAGCGGCGCGAGCCGGACGAGGTCGGTGGCATCGACCGCGCTGATCGAGATGCTGGTGGTCAGCCGGCGCCGTGGGCGCGCCGTCCCGGTGACGATGATGTCCTTGTCGGGCGGCAAGGTCTCGTCAGCGGATGCCGGCGTGGCGGATGCCGGGGCATCGGATACCGGCACGGTGGTTTGCGCCGAAGCGTCCTGCGAGATCAACGCGATCGCAGCCACACCGACCAGCAAACGGGACGTAACGTTCATTCGAATACCTCATGCGGCGCCGAAACCTCCTTCGGCCGCATCAATTATAGAGGGGGCGGGCGACGCCGATCGGGCATCGGCCAGGCGCGAAACCGCGATCGGCCCGCCATCGACGTCGATGCTCTTGGGAACGTTAGCGCTCCTCGCGGTGACTAAATTTCAAGCGGCTGGATGCACTCGGCCGTACCGCATCCGTCGGAGCCGTTCGGCGCAGACCTAGCCGAACCCCGGATACGATGGTTCACGGGGCCATAGACGGCATCACAGGCCAATAAGCCGGCATCCCCCGATCGAAAGCATCACCAAATAAAATGAATTTTTCAGCCGGATCGTCAGAATACCGTCATACGACGGCAGTACCAGCAGTCTGATTGCAATAGAGTCGATCCGGCAAAGTGCGCATTGGATCGATCATGCAGTGTGTACCGCGATTAGCCGGCACTTTCTAAAGATCTGCGTTCAATTGGCGCATTGTGGTTGTTTGACAACGGCCGCAATCCGAACTCCGAAGGGAAAACAACGATCGTGGCCAGCGGCATGAACCGCCTCAAGTCTTCGCTGCGCGCCGCACGTGATTGGCTGCGCAACGAACCGGACAAGGGTCACGCGGCAGATCTCACGCTGGCCTGCCCATCGGATGTTCAGCGAACATCAATCGACATGCCAGGGCCAGAGATTTGGGATCATGCGCGTGATCGGGCCGAAGAAGCCGATCGAATCCGGCGCAATGGTTATCCATGATCCAGCCCCTTCTATCATCATGACAACGAACAAGATTTGCGGTGCCCCAGATGGGACGACATCCGATCGCAACCGAATGCCACCGGTTGCCGCCGAACGTCCCGATCACGTTCAGAACTGCGACGAAGAGAACAGAATGACATCCGAGATCAAGACCATACAGGCACGATTGGTGCAGGGATGGGAGATCGTCGAAGCCGATACCGGGATCGGCCTGATATTCAAACTCGCGAGATCGGACGGCAATGGCATGGTCGAGATCGTCGGCGATATTCCGCTTCTCCTGTCACCGGCACATTGTCGTTCGCTGGCAGCGCACCTGAACGAGATCGCTGATCGCACGAACGGTTCGGCGCGTCGCCCCTGAGGTTGCGTCGTTCGCACTTGCCGTTGTCCAAACCGGACTCGGCGTTTCACCCCGATCCGACCGGGACGCACGGCATCGTGCCGCACCGCACGCCGGCAATTGCTGGCGGGCAGGAGCGTTGCAAGCGGCGGGAATGCCCCTATAGCCGTGTGCATTACGACGGTGGCAGGATCGGACCTTCTGGCCCGCGCCATCGTCAAACCCCTGCCATCGGTCCCCTACCGTCGATGTTACGGGTCGCTCGCTCGACTATGGGGATGCGTGTTGACGATCGTTCAGGGACACAAACAGCATTTTCTCGTGCTCGACGGCATGCGCGGGATCGCCGCACTGATCGTGGCCGGGCTGCACGCCAGGGAGTTGATGATCGGCGGCCGGCTGCTCGACCATTCGTACCTCGCGGTAGATTTCTTCTTCTGCCTCAGCGGCTTCGTCATCGCCTACGCCTATGAGGGCCGGCTGGCATCGGGCATGCGGCTCGCGACGTTCGCCAAGCTGCGGTGGATTCGCCTGTATCCGATGATCTTCATCGGAGCGCTGCTTGGCGGCCTTGTGCTGATCGCCGGGCGCAAGGATGGCATCATCGTGCCGACGGTCATCACGATCGGGACCATGCTCCTGATCCCCGCCGGATTCTTCTTCAGGAAACAGGCCTATCCCAGCGACAATCCGATCTGGTCGCTGTTTTTCGAGGTCATCGCCAATATCGTCTATGCGCTGTCGCCGCGATTGTCGGCGCGGTCCTTCGGCGCCCTGCTGCTGCTGTCGGCGCTGGGCTATGTCGCGATCTGCTATGCGTTCGACGGCATGCAGTTGGTCGGCTTCGATAGCTGGTGGAGCTTTGCGGCCGGTTTCGTGCGCGTGACATTCCCGTTCGCGGCCGGCGTCGCCATCTTCCGTCTCGGCCTGCACCGCCGCAGCGGCGTGCCGACATGGCTGCCGCTGATCGCGCTGCCGGCGCTCCTGCTCTTTCCGATCGCCTCGCAGGCGATCGCCGACGCCGTGATCGCCTTGGTGTGCCTGCCGGCGCTAGTCGTGCTTGGCGCCCGCACCGCGCCTGCGGCAGCCCTTGCGCCGTGGCTGAAGGCATTGGGCGAACTATCCTATCCGCTGTACCTGCTGCACCAGCCGATCCTGCGCGTCGTCAAGAATGCGCCGCACATCGACGTGGTGCGATCGATCCATCCCCTGTTGCCGCCGCTGATGGGGATCATCCTCGCCGTCGTCGCATCGGCCATCGCGATCCGCGTGTACGACCGGCCGGTCCGCAAGCTGCTGACGGCGCACCTCGGCCGGGTCGCGGCCTGAGCGCCATCAGGCCCGCGTAAACCCGTCTCCGCCTTCCGTCAGCGCGCTTCAGGCTCCGCCGACGCCAGCACGCTGTCGGCCGCGACCAGCCGTTCGGCGCGCGCGACCTCCGCGGCGAAGTCGCGCAGGAAATTGGCGCGGGCGAAGCGGCTGGCGTTGGCAATCGCCGCCTCGGGGTCGAAGCCGGGCAGCCAGGCGTCGAACCGCTCCATCGCCGCGATCAACGACTCCGCGCTCTGCTCGTGGAAGTGGATGCCGGTCTCGCCGTCGATCACCGTCTCGGTGCCACCGCCACGGCCGAACACCACCACCGGTCGCCCTGCGGCCTGCGATTCGACCGGGATGATGCCGAAATCCTCCTCGGCGGTGAAGATCAGCGCGCGCGCCTGCGCATAGGCCGCGCGCAGCTCGTCGAAGCGCATCCGCGTCGTGAAGCGGACGTTGGGGCCGGCGCGTGCCTTCAGCGTCTCGAGCATCGGGCCGTCGCCAATGACGTGCAGCTTGCGGCCGCTGCGGGTGAAGGCGTCGACCGCGATGTCGGGGCGCTTGTAGGGGACGAGCTGGCTGATCCAGACGCATTCGTCGCTGACCGCGTCGCTGCGCTGGAAGATGTCGACGTCGACCGGCGGATAGACGACGCTCGCCTCGCGGCCCCAGAATTTGCCAATGCGCCGGCGGACGAACTGGCTGTTGGCCATGATGACGTCGGGCCGCGACGCGCTCATCCGGTCCCAGGCGCGCATCCGCGGCGCGACCAGCCGCAGGTAGAGGCCGGCGAGCTTGCCGCTCGCCTTGCGATAGGCGTGATATTGATCCCAGATGTAGCGCATCGGCGAGTGGCAATAGGTGACGTGGACCGCGTCGGGGCGGGTGATGACGCCCTTGGCCGGCCCGGCCTCGCAACTGATGACGAGGTCGTAGGCGCTCAGATCGAGCGCCTCGAGCGCGGCGGGCATCAGCGGCAGGTATTTCTGATATTGCGTCTTCGCCAGCGGCAGCTTGCTGATGAAGGTGCTGAAGATGCGATGGCGCTTGAGCGTCTGCGACAGCGCATTCTCGTCGACGACATGGGTGAAGATGTCGGCGTCGGGATAGAGATCGCAGATCCGCTCGAGCACGCGCTCGCCGCCCCGCATCGTCACCAGCCAGTAATGGACGATCGCCACCTTGCGCGGGCGGGCCGGGATGCTCTCGCCGGGCGTGGGGTCTACGGTCATCGAATAGGGTCCTGTTGCAAAAGCAGCGCCATGCCGCGAACTTACTGGGGCAGCGGCAGATGGGAACGCGTGTCGCGGCGATCGGGAAAATAATTGCGCGGCGTCGCTTTGGCGGCCGGGGTCGGGGTCGCGGCGGGGGCCGGCTGGCCGGCGGTCGCGCCGCTGCCGCCGCCCGGGTTCGCGCCGCTGTCCGACGTGGTGTCGGTGACGGTCGGGCCGGGATAAGCGGGCAGCGCGAGCGGCACGCCGACGACCGCGCGCGTATCGACGTCGCTCGCCGGCAGCGTCGGATCGGGCAGCGTCGGCGCGAGCAGCGCCGGGTCGGTGGGCAGCGCCGCGGCCGCGGTGCGGAAGGCGGTGTAATCGTGGGGCTGGCCGGGCAGGCGGTAGAAGATATGGTGGCCGAGGATGCCGAGCTTGAGCAGCTCGGGCGCCCATTTCGGGAAGACGTAGAGCGTGTGGTAATGCGTCGCCTGTCCGGCCTCGGCCGAGGTCCAGCCATCGAGCGCGGCGGTGGCGACGCCCATCGCGACCTTGAAGCGCGCCGGATTGGGCGCCCGCGCGAGCGAACCGTCGCAGGTGAAGCTGAACTGGCAGCCCGTCGGCCGGTCGGCCCCCTGGTTGACCACCTCGCAGATCGTCTTGGGATAGCGCGGATGGCGCAGCCGGTTGAGCACGACCTGCGCGACCGCGCGCTGGCCGCTCAGCGGCTCGCCGTTCGCCTCGTAATAGACCGCATTGGCGAGGCAGACGGTCTGGCGTTCGAGATCGGCGCCGAGCCAGGCGGCGACGAAGGGCGGCGCCAGCGGGTTGCTGGCATGGCTGAGCGGCAGCGCGAGGTTGCGGGCGAGCGCGTCCTGCGGCGACAGTTTGAGGATCGCGCTCGGTACGAAGGTGTCGAGCGGCAGCTCGTCCTCGGCCAGCGGCGCGGGGGCTTCGACCTTGGTGCGCGCCGGGCCGAAGGGAATGGCGTCGAGGAAGGTGCTGTCGTCGTCCATCGTCAGCAGCGCGGTCACCAGCCCGATGACGAGCAGCACCGCGGCCAGGCCCCAGAGCGTCGATCGTTGGGAATGGGAAAGCGACACGGGCGGTCCTCGGGCAATCGGGGCGGCCGCACCCTTATGCCGATCGTTCGGCGGGTGTCCTGCGCGGGATCGGATCGATCCCCGCCGCATCGTGTGTTTTCGGGACATTTGCAAGCTGGCAGAGGCGATTGCATTGGCTAGGGTCGTCGCGAACCGGCGGTTGGCCACGGCTCGGTCGGACAGGGGAAGGATATGAGCGTATTGCCCGATCGCGAGCGTGCCTCGCCTGCACCACCGACATCGGCGCCGCGTCCGCTCGGCTGGGCGGCGCCGGCGCTTGCCGGGCTGGTCGTCGTGCAGATCCTTGCGGGTGGCGCCAACCAGGGCCTCGCCAGCGCGATCGCCGCCTTCGCCGATGCCTTGCTCGCGATCGCGGTGATCGCGCTGTCGCCGGCCGCGTCGCGCTTCTGGCGGCTGGCGCGGCTGCCGCTCGCGCTGCTCGCCGTGGCGCTGGCGTGGGCGGCGCTGCCCGGATTGCTGCCGCAGGGGCTGGGCAGCGCGCTCGGCGTGCCCGCCAATCCGGCCGCCGATCTGTTCGGCCTCGCGCTCGCCAAGGCGCTGGCGACGACGCTGCTGACCCTCGTCGCCGCGCTGCTCGCCTATCGTGCCGGCTCGGCGCGCGGCGTCATACGGGTACTGACGCTGATCGGGCTGGTCTATCTCGCCTGGGCGGCGGTCGATGCGATCGACTGGCTGTACGACAGCGCGCGCGCGTCGCGCTACAGCGGCACGATCGGCAATCCCAATGCCGCCGGCATCACCTTCGCGGCGCTCGCCCTGCTCGCCGGCGGACTGGCGCTCGCCCCCGACGAGGAAGCGATGCAGCTGCGCCTCGCCGCGCTGGCCGGGAGCGCGGTGGCGCTGGTGCTGTGCGCGTTGACCGGCAGCCGCAGCGCGGTGCTGCTCGCGATGCTGGGCGGCGCCCTGCTGCTGGTGCGGCGCTGGCGGCGCTGGCAGGACGGCCGGCCGCCGCTCCGACTGCTCGGCCCCGCGGCGCTGGCGCTGATCGTGCTGCTGGTGCTGGTCGCGGTGTTCACCCCGGTCGCCGACCGCTCGGCCTATCTGCCCGAAGATGCCGGATCGCGCTGGGCGGTGATCGATCATTACACCGGCGTGGCCAACCAGAGCCCGCTGTGGGGCCATGGTCTCGGCAGTTTCTACGAGGTCAACCAGCGCACGCTGACCGCGGAGGTGGCGCCGCTCTACTGGAATTTCGGCGCCGCGCACAATGCGCCGGTACAGCTCGCGATCGAGGCGGGCTGGCCGGGGCTGGCGCTGCTGCTGATCGCGCTGGCGGCGATCGCCTTCCAGATCGCGCGGGCGCGGCGCGACTGGTGGTCGGTCGCGCCGCTGTGCGCATTGCTCGCGATCGCCGGCAGCGCGATGGTCGACATCGCGCTCAACGTACCGGCGGTGGCGGCAGTGTTCGCGGTGCTGCTCGGCTCGGTATGGGGCGCGGCGCTGGCGAGCGGCGCGACGCGGCGGCCGGTGGCGGCGCGACGGCCCGTGACGGCGCGGAAGCGACCGCGGCGCGCGAAGGCCTCGACGACCTGACATCCATCCGTTGGTGCGAATATCCATCCGTTGGTGCTGAGCCTGTCGAAGCACCTTGGGACCCACCTGCCCTTCGACAGGCTCAGGGCGAACGGGCTGGGAGGCGGGTAAGCGGGTAAGCAGGCAGCCTCCCGTCGTCACGCCTCAAGGCTTCGGCTGCACCCGCAGCGCGAAGCGGACCGACATCGGCGAGCCGCCCATGATGTCGACCAGCCGGTCGTTGAAGCGGCCGTCGAGCGCCGCGAGCCACGCCGCCTCGGCGACCGCCGCCTCCTGCGTCGCGGCGGGCAGGTCGCGCCAGTAGCGTGCCGCATAGGCCGCGCGCCAGAAGCCCTCGGCGGTGAGGAAGGGCGCGGCGGCATAACTGGCGATGAAGGCCCGCAGGCTCACCGGGGTCGGGTGATCGCCGGGGGCGATCGCGAGCTGGCTATGGAGCAGCAAGGTCGCCGCGGCGTCCGGCCGGCCGGCATCGGCAACCGCGAGCATCGCGCGGGCATGGGCGAGGCTGGCGCGATCCGAGCCGGGCGGCACCGCGGCACCGGCCTGCCGCAACCACAAAGCGGCAAGCCCGATCGCGGCGCGCGGCGGCACGTCGGCGGGCCGCCAGCCCGCCGCCTCGGCGAGCAGCGCGGCGCGGACCGACGGTTCGGCGTCGCGCGCCGCAGCGACCGCGGCGACGCGCCGTTCGCTGCCGATCGCCATCCCCGACACGACGAGCGTCACCCCCGCAGCCACCAGCCACGCCGGCCTCAGGCGGGAGCGGGTCACGCGCCCTTATTCGTTGTAGTAGGAGGAGTAGCGCGCCGAATAATAGAGGCCGCCCATCGCTTCCGAGCGGTGATCGACCATCGTCAGCACCGCGCCGAGCACCTCGCCCTGGCTCTGTTCGAGCCCGGCGAGCGCGGCGTCGACCGCGGCGATCGGCGTCGTGTTCCACTTGATGACCAGCATCACCGCATCGGCGAGACCGACCAAAGTGCGGGCATCGGCGATGCCGAGCAGCGGCGGGGTGTCGAGGATGATGAAATCGTAGCGGCCGCGCGCCTCGGCGAGCATCGCTTCCATCCGGCCCCCGCCGAACAGGTCGATCGGGGTGAACAGCGAGCCCTGGACGAGCAGCAGGTCGAGTCCGTCGACCTCGTCGGGGATCACCGCCTGCGCCATCGACGCACGGCCTTCGAGCACGTCGGCAAGACCGGTGTCGACCGAGCGGTTGAGCGCGCGGAGCACGCCGGCACGGCGCACGTCGCAGTCGATCAGCAGCACACGGTCGCCGCTCAGCGCCATGATCCGCGCCAGCGACAGCGCGCTGGTCGTCTTGCCCTCGCCCGGCAACGTCGAGGCGAGCGCGATCACCTGGGTCGGCTGGCTCTGGTTGCGCGACACGATGAACGAGCGGATCGCGCGATAGGCCTCGGCATAGACCGTCATCGGCTTGGCGACGAGCGTCGTCGCCGGATTGGCGACGCGGCGCGACCGCAGCTTCCACGGCGTCGGCAGACGCGGCACCGAGGCGACGAACGGCAGGCCGAGCATCGTCTCGATGTCCTCGGGCTTGCGGATCGTCGAGCTCAGCCCCTCGAACAGCAGCACGCCGGCGAGACCGAAGACGAGGCCGATCAGCAGGCCGGCCGCGGCGAACGCCTTGACCTGCGGGAAGGTCGGCTTGGTCGGGATCGTCGCATTCTCGATGATGTTCGCCTGCGGCGTCGAGACGCGCTGCGCCTGCGTCGACTGCTGCGCTGCCTGCGCGAGGCGGGTGTAGGCGGTACGCTTGGCCTCGGCGTCGCGCTCGAGGCTGCCGGCCATCACCGACGCCTGGTCGTCGCGGGCAACGCCGCGCTGGAGCGTGTTGAGGCGATTGCGCAGGCTGGCGGCGCGTGCCTCGGCGGACAGCGCCTGGCTGCGCAGGCCGCCGACGACGCGCTGCGCCTCCTGGCGGATCTGCGCGTCGAGCGATTCGATCTGCTGCGCGACCTGGATCGACAGCGGATAGCGCGGGCCGTAGCGCGAGCTGAGCTCGGCGCGACGCTTCTCCGCCTCGGTGCGCTGGCGGCGCAGGTCGGCGATGACCCCCGACGACAGCACCGCGGAGATCGCGTCGGTACCGCCGGTGGCATTCTGCCGTTCCGCCACCGACACCGCCGAGCGCGCCGCGGCGGCCTCGGATTCGGCGGTGGCGAGCTGCATCGACAAAGGCGCGATCTGCTGGTCGGTGATCGTGCCGCCTTCGCCGCTCTGGCTGATGCCGCTCTGCGCGCGATAGGAGGCGAGGCGCGCGTCGGCGGTCTGGACCTCGGCGCCGAGCTCGCGCAGCCGGTTCTGGATCGACTGCGACTGTTTCGCCGCAGTGCCCATCAGATTGTCGGCGGTGCCGGCGACATAGGTGCTGGCATAGGTGTTGGCGATCCGCGCCGCCTTGGCACCGTCGATCGAGCGGATGCCGATGAGGACGAGATAGCTCTTGTCGTCGCGGTTGATCTTGAGGTGCTCGAGCACACCGCTGGTCGCGCGTTCGATCGCGGTGTTGGCGGGGCCCTTGCCGGTGAATTCCGGATCGCGATCGAGGCCGAGCTGGGTGACGACCTTGCGCGCGGTGGCGCGCGAGCCGATCACCTGCACCTCGGTGTTGACCGCGGTCTGGTCGGCGGGCTGTTCGGTGCCGTTGCCGAAGTCGAGCGGCGAGGCGGCATTGGGGGTGATGCGCACCTTGGCGAACGCGTCGTATTTCGGCGTCAGCATCAGCGCCGTGCCGAGCGCGGCCGCGAACACCACCAGCGCGGTGACGACCACGATGATCCAGCGGCGACGGATCGCTTCGCCGACCGACTTCAGGGTGACAGCGCGCCGTCCGACATGACGTGACTGGTCGAAGCGGCTTGCTTCCTCTTGCTCGGCCAGCGTGGACATCTTGTTCATACGGTCGCTATTTTCCCTTGGGGGACGACAGCGTTAGCGCTGCAGGACGATTGATAACAGCGCACGGGTTTCGTCGAAAGCCTGTAATCCGACGTTGCCGCGGGCGGACCGGTTGTCGCGTCCGACCAGCAGGCCGAAACCGAAATTGCGGTTGAGCAGATAGCGGCCGCCGGCACTGTAGCGGACGATCTTCGACCGGCCGTTCTGGTTGACGAAATCGTCCTGCTCATAGCCGACCTGTGCGTTGAGCAGCAGGTTGCGAAGCAGTTCGTGATCGACGCGCAGCGCGGCCGCGGTCGCGAAGAAGCCGCTGCTGGTGCCGAAATAGCTGTCCTGCACGGTACGGCGGACGTTGAGCCCCACCGTGGTGAGCTGGGTCGGGAAATATTCGACCTTCGCTTCCGCCGCGATACCCGAAATGTCGCGGTAGATCGGCGAATCGTAGCGGCGGTTGACGTAGCCCACCCCGATGCCACCGCGGATCAGCGCCGACAGATCGAAGCTCGCGCCCCCGATCACGTTGAATTCCTTGGAATCGCGATTGGGGATGCCGGTTGTCAGCGGATATTTGTAGGTCGTGTCGGTATAGCCGCCCTGCACAAACAGCGAGGTGTCGGGCGACACCGCATATTCGCCGCGCGCGGTGGTGCGCAGCAGCACCTGGTCGCGGCCCTGCTGGCTGATCAGCCCGCCCGAGAAGGACCGGACGTCCGAGAAGTTGAACTGGTCGACGCTGACCGCGACCTGGCCGCGGATGCGCGCGCCGGCGAAGGCGCTGCCGACGCTGGCGGTGGTCTGCTGGAACTGGATCGCCTCGGCGGCATCCTGCGGCGAGGCGGCGGACGAGCGCGGCTCGGTCGAGCGTGCGGTGCGCAGCAAGGTGTTGAAGGTCAGCGAGCGCGTCGCGTCGAGCCGGCCGCTGGCGTCGATATTGTAGTTGGTCTCGTTCCGCGGCGTCTCGCTGGCGAAGCGGCGCAGGCGCGCGCCGGCGTTGAAGTTCAGTTCGTTCGTCGACCAGTTGCTGTTCGCGGCGATCGACGGCGCGATCAGCGCATAGACGTCGCTCTGCTTGTTGTTGTCGACCTGATAAGCGTTGTCGCTGAAACCGGCACCGAGTTCCAGCTTCGGGTAGAGCAGGAACGAGCCCGCCCGCACGCCCTGCGCCTGATATTCCGGGCGCTCGCGCTGGAGGACGCTGGTGTTCTTGCCGCGATCGAAGTCGAGCGGCAGGTTTGGCAGGACCAGATTGGAATCGGTCGACTGCGCCTGCGCCACGCCGGCAGCGAATGGCATCGTCAGCATGCCCGCCAGGGCAACAAAGGGCAGCCGCATCGAAATACCTGTCATCAAAGTCATCAATTAAAACGAGGCGTAATTGGAGCTGCCACCGCCGATCCCGACGGCGGGACCCTGGGCAAGCGTCGCGCCCGGGCCGCCGACCGCGGCGGTGCCGTAGCGGTCGCAGCGCGAGGCGTTGGTGAGCACGTCGCGCAGCGCCTCGACGGTCGGCTTGGGGCTGCGCGGCACGTCGAGCGCCTCGTGCAGCGCGGCGACGACGACCGGGCAATTGGCCTGGCTCTGATCGACCGTATAAGCGATCTGCGCTTCGAGCTGGTCGCGGCCCGCCGGGGCGGGAACGCCGGCGATCGTCCGCATGATCTCGGTATAGAGCGCGATGACGTTGGGATCGTCGCGCGACACCATCGGCGACAGCGGCGTCACCGGGATCTGCGCGTCACCACTGGCACCGACGAAAGACAGCGTCGCCGCCATGCCGAACAAAACCAATCGCATAGCTGAACCCCTTAGTTGACAAGTCTGTGTCACATAACGCCGCAATCGGCAATCACGTGGCATGGCCCGGTCAACATTCCGTCCGATTTCGGGACAATAATGGCCCTAATCACACGGTTTCGACGTATGTCCGGCGACGGAAAGGGGGCCGTCGCCGGGCCGGTTGCTAGAACAGACGCTCGCGAATGCGGATCGTGTCGCCGGGACGGACGCGCAGATCGGGCGACAGCGGCACCGTCTCCTCGGTCGCCTCGCCGGCGTGCTTGACCACCACCGACTTCTTGCTGGCGCGATAGGTGAAGCCCTCCGCCGTGGCGACCGCGTTGAGCACGGTGAGCCCCGAGGAATAGGGATATTCGCCCGGCTTGTTGACCTCGCCGAGGATATAATAGGGCCGGAAGGTCAGCACGTCGATGCTGACCCGCGGCTCGCGCAGATAGCCGTCGGCGAGCTTGCGCTGGATGGTCGCGGCGAGCGCGGTGGTGGTGACGCCGGCGGCATCGACGTCGCCGATCAGCGGCAGCGACAGCTTGCCGTTGGCGTTGACCAGGAATTCCCCCGACAGCGACGGTTCGTCGAAGATCAGGATGCGGATCTTGTCGGCGACGCCGAGCCGGTAATCGTCGGTCGACGCGGTGACGCCCGCCGGACCGGCCTGTGCCGAAGCGGTGACGCCGCCCGCGGCGGTGGCGGCAGGGCGCGCCGGCGCGCTGGCGGTGGTCGGCGCGGTCTGGCCGGAGGCGAGGGCAGGGCCGCAACCCGCCAGGCCGATCGCCGCGATCAGGGTCATCAGGATTTTCATTCGCCGGACTTCCCCATTTGCCACTCTATCTTCCGAACGACCGCCGCAGCCGCGGTCTCAATCGGTTAAGGCTAGCGCAGGTCGCGATTATTGTCACCTGTCGGACACGCCCCGCAACGCGCCCTTTTCTGGGACGGCACAGGAATTTTCCTTAACCTTCCCGCGGTACATTGCATGACGAGATGATCACCGCGCCCTCCTCGACCGGCCGTATCGCGGCCCTCCTTGCTGCGGCGCTGGCCGTGCTGTCCGCCACCCCGGCGAGCGCGAGCCGGCCCGACCTGTTCATTGCGCTCGCCCAGCCGATCACCCCGCCGCGCGGCTTTGCGGTGATGTGCGAGACGCGCCCCGATCTGTGCAGCAACCAGCCCTGGACGGGCGAGACCGAGATCACCGACGACCTGCGCCTGCTCGACCAGGTCAATCGCACCGTCAACCGTCATGTCCGCCAGGAGAGCGATCTACGCGCCTACGGCCGTGCGGAGGTGTGGACGCCGTCGGGTCGCGGCCGCCGCGCGGTCGGCGATTGCGAGGATATCGCGCTGGAGAAGCGGCTGGAGCTGATCAAGGCCGGCTTCCCGCCCGACAATCTGTTCCTCGCGGTCGGCTATGCGCGGCGCATCGGCCTCCATGTCGTGCTGGTCGCGCGCACCGGCTCGGGCGATCTGGTGCTCGACAGCCGCGCCGCGGGTATCCGGATGTGGCGCGACGTGCCCTATAGCTGGATCGGCGCGCAGTCGGGGCAGGACCCGGCGCGCTGGTTCGGCATCCAACGCAGCTCCTGACGGAACTTACCCATTGCTCGGCGATTGACCCCCTTCGGCTTTCAAGCCGTTCGATAACAGGGGTAATTTCGATGAAGAAGATGGTGGTTCTCGCCATGGCGGCCGGTCTGGCCAGCCTGTCGGCCTGCAATTCCAGCCCGCGCGAGCAGGTTGCCGACAATATCGAGGCGAACAGCGAAGCGGTTGCCGACAATCTGGAAGACGCCGCGGACAATGCGAGCACCAGCGCAGCCGAAGCCAGCCTCGAGAACAAGGCGGACGCGGTACGGGCGACTGGCCAGAACCAGGCCGACGACATGCGCACGAACGACCCCGACACCAATCTGTCGAACGGTATCTGACGGCCGGCGAAGTTCCGGGTCAGGCCGGGCTGTTCCCAAGCACAGCTCCGGACTGGGGGGCGTCCGGTCAACCGGGCGCCCTTTTTCGTTGCGGCACGGCCGGCAACAGCCTGACCCCGCCCGCCGTAAACGACGGACGGGGCCGGACGTCACAGCTTAGTTGCTGTCGGAATCATTGTCTTCCTTGTCGCTGATCAGCACCGCGGCGCCGATCGCGATACCGGCGACGATCACCGCTGCGGCGATCGGACCGATGCCGGCACCGGCGAGCTTGCTCGACTTGCCTGCGGGCGCGCCGGCACGATGCGCGGACGACAGCGACAGCGCGCTTGCGGCATTGGTCGGCGCGGCGACGGTCGGCGCGGCGCTGGCGGCGATCGGGCTGGCGACGAGGGCGAGCGTCGAGGCGCCCAGCATGACGGATTTAAGCATAGAGATACTCCCGGTTGCGATTGTCGGCGAACATCGCCGCCCGACCGAACGCGTCAGGACGCGAGCCTCTACCATCCAAGCTACGGATTCTTTTGCACTGCGGTGTAACCGGGGCGGGGCGGGGGCGCGACATCGCCCGGCTCCGCGGCCGCTAGCCAAGCGGCGGACTGACGATGCGCGGGCGGCCGTCACGCGCCTGGACGAGCCATTGCGCGTCGTCTTCCAGGCCGAGCGCGGTGAGGCAGCCGGTTTCGTGCGCGCCGGTGTCGATGCCGATGCGATTGCCGCCGAGCCGCGGTACGCCGGGCTCGACGGTATGGCCGTGGACGACCACTTTCTCGTGGCGGCGCTTGCTCGACAGGAAGGGTTCGCGGATCCACAGCAGGTCGTCCGGGTCCTGCCGGGTCAGCCGCACCCGCGGACGGATGCCGGCGTGGGTGAAGAAATAATCGCCCAGGCTCCACGAATGCGGCAGCCGGTCGAGCCAGTCGACGATCGCGCCGTCGAGCGCGCTACGCAGCAGCGCCAGCGTGCGGGCGCTGTCGAACGGCCGCCCGCCGACCGGCACGCCCAGCCCCTCCAGTGTCGGGCGGCCGCCGAATTGCAGCCAGAAGGCAAGCGCCTCCTCGTCGCCGCGATAGACGTCGACCAGCGCCGCCTCGTGATTGCCCTTCAGCACCTTCACGCCTTCGTCGCCGGCAAGCGAGAAGACCTTGAGCAACGTCGCCGAATCCTTGCCGCGATCGATGAAGTCGCCGAGGAACACCAACGTCACCGCAGCCGGCGGGCGGGCGTGGGAGTCGACCCGGATCGCCTCGAGCAGGCGGATCAGCAGATCCGCCTCGCCGTGGATGTCGCCGATCGCATAGACGCGCCGGCCCGGCGGCAGGCACGGTTCGGTCGCGGGGCGGCGGCTTCGGAATACCATTGGGACAACCAGACATGCCGCGGGCGGACCAACGGGGAGCGGGATCGGGCGGGACGGGGTGAAACGGCGAGCGGCTCCAACCATCATATCCGCCGAGCGGCAACCGATATTTAACTCGGTGCCGCTAAGAACTTGAGAATAATCTCAAGTTGGATCGTCATGCTGAACTTCCGAATGACTCTTGCGACGTGCGGCGCGCTGCTGCTCGGTGGCTGCGGAGGAGGCGGCGGAGGTGCTGCCGGCGAAAGCGCGGCCGGTTCGTCCGGCGCCGTCGTCGTCGTTCCCGCCGCGACCCCCACGGCAACGCCGACGCCCACTGCGACCCCGACCGCGACCCCCACGCCGACCCCGGTCGCGACCACGCCGAGCGCGATGATCCTCGGCGCCGCCACCGCCTTCGGCCAGCAGACCTGGGACTTCTCGATCCTGCAGACCGCAAAGTCGCTCGGCACGGCGGTCGTGCGCGACGGCGTCGCCTGGACCGAGATCGAGAAGTCGCCCGGCGTCTATGAGTTCAATTCGGCCAAGGTGAGCTGGATCAACAACGTCAGCGACGGCGGCTTCCCGGTCACCTTGCTGTTCGACAATACCAATCCGCTCTACGACGGCGGCCTGACGCCCTATACCGACGCCGGTCGCGCCGCTTACGCCAAGATGATCGTCGCGACGCTCGACCATTTCCCCAAGGTCAAGACGATCGAGGTCGGCAACGAATACAACGCCTTCAACTTCGTCACCGGTCCGGTGCTCAACGACGGCTATCCGGCGCGCCAGAAATATTATTACGAGACGCTGAAGGCGGTCTATACCGCGGTCAAGGCGACGCATGCCGACGTCAAGGTGCTCGGCGGTGCGGCGCTCGCCATCCCGGTCGGCTATTTCAAGCCGCTGTTCGCGATGGGCGGGCTCAACTATATGGATGGCATCGTCGTCCATCCCTATACGACCGACGCCGAACAGCTCGACAAGCAGCTCACCGTCCTCAAGTCGGCAATGGGCGCCAATGCCAAGCCGATCCACGTCACCGAATTCGCCAAGGAGCTCGACAGCGTCGTCGACACCGCCGACTATCTGGTCAAGAGCGTCGCGGTGATGGCGACCGCGGGCGTCGCGGAGGCCGACTGGTACGCGCTGCGCCAGCAGGGCGGCCCCAACAACATCTGGTACAAGAATGTCGCGCTCGCCTCCTTCTCGGGCGCGGTGCTGCCGCCGGGGCAGGGCTATAAGGTCATGGCGACGCAGGTCCTCGCGAAGGGCGCAGGCCGGCGGATCGCCACCGATCCCTTCGTCTACGCCTATCAGTTCGGCCAGAATGCGATGGTCGTCTGGGGCGATCCGCGCAGCCTGACGGTCAAGGCCAGCGCGAAATTCTACAATTCGCAGGGCATCGAGATCGCCCAGCCGACGACGATCGACGCCAAGTCACCGACGATCATCGTCAGCGACAGTCCGTTGGTCTATGGCGACACCGTCGTGCTCGGCTCGAGCCAGCTCGTCGCCGACAGCTACGACCAGTTCGACTTCACCAATTCGCTCGACGGCTCGACCAAATTCGAGGGGCCATGGACCTATTTCGCCTATGGCGTCCGGTCACAGGCCTATACTTTGGCCTATACGCAGGGCGGGGGCGAGGTCGCGAGTTCGGACTGGATGCCCTATATCGGCATCGACTGGCTGCGCCCGTTCAACATCAACGCCAATACGGTGAGCCCGGTCGACTATAACACCGGCGGGTCGCCCGACGCCTATAAGGCGATCCTGCGCTACACCTCGCCCTATGACGGCAAGTTCGACATCAGCGGGGTGTGGGACGTCAACGCCAAGTCGGCGGACGGCATCGACGTGCAGGTCGTGGTCAATTCGCAGACCGTGCTGGCGACGATCTTCAACGGCCATTACGATATGAGCCTCAAGGGGATCAGCCTCAAGCAGGGCGACGTCATCACCTTCGTCGTCGGGCCGAACAAGAATGCCGCCGGCACCGACACGACCAACTACCGGATCAAGATGTACCGCGCGTCCTGATCGCGGCGCATCGCGCCAACGTCCCGAGGAACGGGTCGCCGGCACCCCGCCGGCGGCCCGTTCGTCCGTTACCAGGCGAGACGCAGCGACAGCGCGCCGTTGATCGCCTCGCCGACGTTGGTCTGCGTCCAGTAATGCGCGTTGGTCAGATTGTTGACGTTGCCGGTGACGGTGACCGGCTGGTCGCCGAGCCGGGTCTGATACTGGAAGCCGGCATTGGCGACGGTATAGCCGGGGATGGCGAGCCGGTTGTCGTCGTCGGTCGGTGCCGGGCCGATATAGCGGACGTTGCCGAACAGGCTGAACCCCGGCAGCGCGGGCGGCCGGTAATCGGCGTTGCCGGTCACCTGCCATCGGCTCGCGCCCGCTGGGACATGGCCGAGGATGTCGGCATTGTCCGACGCGACGGTGCGGAGGCTGGGGTCGAGATGGATCGCGCCCGCCCCCAGCCGCAGCGCCGGGGTCAGCCGATAGCGTGCGGTCGCCTCGACGCCCTTGTAGAGCGTCAGCCCGTCCTGCACCAGGCGATGGCCAACCCCCTCGATCGGCTCGACCCGTTCGATGCGGAAGGTCGCGGTGGTCAGGCTGAGCCCGTCATGCTCATATTTGCCGCCGACCTCATATTGACGGCTGATCGTCGGCTTCAGCACCTCGCCGGCGTTGACGTAGATGCCGTCGACCCGGCTGCCCGGCTCCAGCGCCTCGGCATAACTGGCGTAGAGCGTGGCATAGGCGACCGGCTTGTAGAGCAGCGCGACGGTCGGCGTCAGCGCAGTGGCGCGGTAGCTCGAATCCTTCGTGGGATCGTCGTCGGTGTCGGACAGACGATAAAGATTGTAGCGCGCACCGGCCATCGCCTGGACGTGATCGCCGAAGTGCAGCGTATCGCTGGCGAACAGCGCCCGCTGCTGCTCCCGCGACGGCCAGCCGTCGGTGCCGAAGGCGATCGCGCGCGTCACGCGGAACGGCTGGTTGCGATAGAGATTGCCGTTGAAGTCATTGCCCCAATGCGAGTCGGCGGGGCCGAAATCGCTGAGGTTCACCTGCAGCGACGTGCCGACGACGATCTCGTGCCGCACCGGCCCGGTCGCAATCTCGCCCTGCACCAATGCCTGCCCGAAGTGGCTGCGGCCCAGCGAGCCGAAATTGTAGGCGAAGCCGCGGTAGTCGCCGGTCCGGTCGAGCAGGTCGACGAACATCTTGTTCGCATGGTGCAGCTTGCTGGTGTAGCCATAGGTCAGCCGCACCGACCAGTCGGGCGCGAAAGCCCAATCCAGCCCGGTTGCGGTCGCCAGCGTCCGCGTCGCGTAGAAGCTGTTGGCGATGTTCAGTTTGTCATAATCGTACGAGACGCGCGGCAAGGCCGTATCGCTATATCGAGACCAATAGACGCCGAACGGCTCGTGGCGCAGCGTGCTGTCCTCGTAGCTCGCGGTCGCATACCAGTGCAGATCGGCGGCGAGGCGATAGTCGAGCGCCAGCGCACCGACCAGCCGGTTCACCCCGGCGCGATTATAGGCATCGCCCTTCTCGCCGGCGAGGTTGAGACGATAGCCGAACGCACCGTCGCGGGTCAGCGGCCCGCCGGCATCGAGCCGCGCATAGCCGATGCCGGCGGTGCGATACCCGATTTCGGTGGTGAGCAGCGGCGCCGGCGTCGGCCGCTTGGTACGATAGCTGATCACCCCGCCCGGCGACCCGAAGCCGTACATGAAACCGGTCAGCCCCTTGAGCGCGGTGACGCTCTGGATCGGCTCGAGCGCGAAGTCGCCGCCCCAGTGCAGCGCCATCGGCACGTCATCGACGTAATAATTGCGCACGCCGATGCCGCGGATCTGCGTTCCCCACCAATTCGTCGAGGCCGCCGGTGCCGACGACGAGACCGAGGGATCGTCGGCGAAGAGCTGGCCGATATTGGTCACCTGACGGCGCAGGATATCCTCGGCATCGACGACGGACAGCGAAAACGGCGTGTCGAGCAACGGCTTGGCGCCGAGCGCGCCGTTGCTGACGATTTTCGCCTGCCCTTCTTCGTCGTGCACGCCGGTGACGATGATGTCGTGCCGGTCGTCCTGCCCCGCGGCGGTCTCCCCCGCCTCGGTCGCGGACTGGCTGCTTTGCGCGTCGACCGTCGCCGGCCATGCGGCAAGCGCCGAGGTGGAAAGAAGATACGCGCAGACCCGATACATGCTGTTACGCCCCCGAAACATCCGGGCGCCATAGGTTGCATGATAATGCGAGTCAAAGGCGTTAAGCCAGCTTAATGATAAGGTCCTGAGAAGAAGGGCTTTCGCTCCAGTCTTCGGTGGATGGATGCAGCGAGCGCTGCCTGCGACGGCGCTCCGCCGCTTGCCCAGCCCCAGTCAGGGAGGGTGCGGGCGGCGTTCCTGCGATCAGATGGCGGCGGGCGCGGCCGTGGTGTTCGATGGCGAGGCGAGTGCGCGATTGACGTCGTCGGCCGCCGCATCGCCGTCTTCCCCGTCCTGCTCGTGGCGGCGCCGCACGCTCGCCTTGAGATCGCGGGCGAGCGCGCGCGCATCGCGGGCGAAGGCGGCGTCGGGATCCTCGCCGACGGTGACCGCGACGCTGGTCACATCGCTCACCCTGGTGACGGCGCTGGTCAGGTCGGCGGCCTCGGTGTCGCGCTGCGCGGTCGCGGCCTGGATCACGGCGGCATGCTGCACGTCGCCACGGGTGGCGGCGACCGCGGCCGCCGCGACCAGCACCGCCGGATCGGTTGGGCTGACCGCCTTCGGCGGGGCGGTGTCCTTGACCGGATCGATGTCGATCGCGCTGAGATCGATCGGCGTGCCGCCGACGCTGATGAACGCCTGCACCGAGGCGGCCAGTTCGCGCGCGATCTGCGCCACCGCCTGTCCGTGCCGGGCGGGATCGCCGGTGTGCATCATCTCGACCAGATGCAGCTGCGCCTTGAGGTCCTGCAGCTTCTGGCTGGCATGCGCGCGCGCGATCTCCGCGTCGCGCTTCACCGCGCGCAGCGTTTCCAGCGTCTCGCTTGCGCCGGACACCTTGTGCGCATCCGGGCGATGCACGGGATGGGGCTGTTGCGGATCGATGCGGTTGGGATCGGGGGCGCCGGCATCCACCGTGCCGTCGCTCGCCGACACGTCTTGGACCGGCGCGATCGGCGCGATGCCGAACTGCTGCGGATCGGCGGAAACCGCCGGCGAGGCGCTGCCTATCTTCATGGATCCATCATAGGATGGAATCCGGAACCGCGGAAACACGGCCGGCGCCGGCGCGCCCGACGGCACGCCGGACCGCGGCATGGCCTGCCCGGCCACGCCGCGGCGTCAGATCAGAATACGGTCGCGATGATGCCCGCCCAGAGCGCAGCCGCGATCGGCAGCGCGATCAGGATGCCATGCGCCCCAAAGGGGTGACGCTCGGCTTCGGGGTAATTGAAAATACGCATCAGAACCTCTCCCAGCGTTTTCGCCTTAGGAGGTTAACGTACCAATTTGGGAAAGAGGTTCAAGGGGTAGACGGATCTTTTGTTTTTTTGGCATGGGTCACCCGCACCGCATTGCAGCGACAACATCTCGAAATCGTCGTCCCGACCCTCGCCGTGGCAGGCTTGTGCTGCCATCGGTGGATGCCGTGCCGGCAGAGAAATCTCAGCACGCAAACGCCTCACCTTGCTTGGGCTATCCTTATCCAAACACACGGGTTTTACCAGCCATCACGGGTCTATCGCGTCTCAAAACGGGGCGATGCGCGACCGCTGCGATGGCCGCCGGGACGGTGAAAGTGGGGCGATGGCGGGGGGTGTCCGGGCGCGGGGTGAACGTCCGTACCGGGGCGTGTTTTTTTTCGAAGACGGATGCAACGGGAGCGTTTTCGTGGTTCGGGTACGGTCTATTGCGGCTGTGAGACGGCTGCCCGCCACGATGGCGGCTGGGTCTTGATAGTTGATGATTCGGCCGGCACGTCGGACGCCGCCTTCCGCCCCTATGTCGGTTTCGGCCTGCGCGCGCAGCTGCAGGGCCGCAAGCCCGAGGCGTTCGGCGGCTATGCCGGTGCGCCGCTGGTCCTCGGCGCCTTCGGGGCGCAGCGCGCGCCGCTGGTCGGCACCGTCTCGGCGGGCGTCGGCTATCGCCTCAACGACGGGATCGAGCTGTTCTCGACCGTCGAGGCGCAGACCGGCCGCGACGACCATCGCGAGAGCATCGCGACGGGCGTCCGCCTGCGCTTCTGACCGGGTGGACGCCGGTCCTTTGGGCCGGCGTCCGCACCGTTTCATCCCGCAGGGCGGCTGCGGCTGCATCATTCGGCAAGTTTGTTCGTAGCTTGCCACTCGCATGCTGCGACCGCGAAGGAGCCCGTGATTGTCCGACCCGTCCGCGCCGATCGACTATGCGCAACTGGCGCAAACCGAACTGGATCTGGCCGCCCGTTCGCCGACCACGGCGCGCCGGCGCGCGCACCTCGACCAGGCGGCGATCTTCGCGACGCTGGACGAACGGCAACGCGCCAATTGCGATGACGGCGACCGCTCCGCCGGGTGAGCCGACCCAGTGACGGCTGTCAGGAGATGATCCGCCTATCGCGGAAGAGCTTCCCGGCCGGCTTGCAGATCTCGTCTGTCGATCAAGCCACCTTAAGGTTCCTTAAGGCCATTTATCGTGTTGCTACAAGATCTTGGCCCCGTAATTGCACCATCTTAAGGAACCTTAGGACTCGTCTCGACGGCATTTTACCGCTTTTTCCCAAACGCTTGGCGCCACGGCCCGCCGTGTAGGGTGTGCAAAAAACAGGAACTGCCCGCCGTCTGTTTCCGTGCTCTCCCGACCTCTCGTCCGGATGGCTGGCGTAGACCTGGGAGAGGCGAACGTATGGCGACCAATCGCGCAATCATGCGGGTCGAGGCGTGCGCAGATCCGATGCCGCGGTGCACCGACGACGGCCGATCGCCGCTGCCGATGCTGCGCCCGTCTTACATTTTGTTGCGGGCTGCCAGTGCCGCAACCCGAGCCCCTTGCCCGGAATTGTAGGACCATGGTCCAACAACATCCGCATCACCGGCCGGGACAGGCCGGGATGCCGCAAGGAGAGACATGATGGCCTATATGCTGCTCGCCGGTCTGGCGCTCGGCGCTGCCGGCGCCACGCTCGGCATGACCGTGGATCATCGCACGCAGCTCGATCACCATAGCGGCCGCGTCGCCGTCACCTATCGTGGCGATGTCGCGATCCACCACAAGCAGGTCGGCACCGCGACGGGCGGCGGTCGCAGCGCGACGCTGCGCTGCGACTGGACCGCGAAGATGACCGTCGCCCGCCACGCGACCGGCACCGGCGGCACCAGCATGACCCGCCATATCGCCGATACGCCCGCGATCGCCGGCACCCGGCCGGGCTGGTGCATCACCAACCGGTCCGCGATCAGCGAGGAGGTCGCCAGCCGCGCCGGCGACATGCAGCGCCATCTGGTGACGGTCGCCGAAGAGGATCATGCCGCCTTGCGGGCCGAACTCGACCGGTTGCACGGGGCGGAACGCACCGGATGATGCGCATGCGGGCAATGCTGCTGACCCTCGCCGCGGCGGCCCCCGCCGCGGCGCAGGACGTGCCCTCCGCCGGCGTGACCGCGAGCGCGGAAGTGACGAGCGACGAGGTGCGGCGCGGACTGAGCTGGAGCGGCGGCCGCGCCGCGGTCGCCGGCGAGCTGCTTGGCTCGCGCGGCGCGCTCGACGCGTCGGTGCGCGCGGTGACGCTGCGCGACAGTCCGCGCCATGCCGGCGCTGAGGCCGTCGTCGATCTGACCACCGGCACCGGCTGGGACCTCGGCGCGATCCGGCTCGACGCCACCGCGACCGGCCATCTGTTCGCCGGTGCGCGCGGCCGGATGGACTATGTCGAGTTCGGCGCCACCGCAGGCTATGGCTATGGCCCGATCTACGCGACGCTCGGCGTCGCGGTCGCGCCGTCGCAGGATGCGATCGGCGGCAGCAACGTGCATGTCCGCGCCGACGCCAACGCCGGCATCCCCGGCACGCCGTTCACCCTGCTGGCCGGGCTCGGCCATTCCTCGGGCAGCGTCACCGATCCCGCCCGCGCGGACCGGCTGCGGCCGGGCGGCAGCTATGTCGACTGGCGGCTCGGCGTCGAGCATCGCCGCGACCGGCTGACCTTCGGCATCGACTATATCGGTACCGATGTCGCGCAGGCGGACGCCAGCACCCGCTTCGCCGATGCGCGCCACGCGGGTGACCGGCTGGTCGGTCGCGCGCAACTGTCCTTCTGATCCCACCGGCCGGAGCGATGTCCGTCAGTGGGTGACGGACCGGACGGGTCGCGTGATGAAGCGCTGGATCGTATCGCGCAGCCGGTCGTGCGACACCGGCTTCTGGATCACCGCGCCTGCGGACGGGCAGCCGTGACAGCCCTCGGGATGGCCGGTGACATAGAGGACGGGGATGGGACCGCCCGCGCCGGTGATCCGCCGCACCGCGGCGACGCCGGTGCCACGGCGCAGCCGGACGTCGGCGACGATCAACGCCGGCACGCGACGCGTCGCCGCCTGTTCGGCCTCGGCCTCCGTCTCCGCCACCTCGACGGTGCGTGCACCCGCGAGGATCGCGGCATCGCACACGAACTGACCGAACAGATAGGAATCCTCGATGATCAAGACGTGCGGCATTAGGGACTTCCAGCTAACCGCTTAGAAAATGCCGTTAAAGCAGGATTGTTCCGTTAGTGTAACGGTATTTGCGAGGCGACGGCCGTCTGACTGTCGACAATCTGCCGATCGCGATGGTCCGCCAGCCATGTGGCGAAGTCGCCCGCTTCCATCGGCCGCGCGAACCAGAAGCCCTGCGCCTCGTCGCAGCCGAGCCGGGTAAGCACCGTCGCCGCGGCTTCGGTCTCGATCCCCTCGGCGACGACGTGATAGCCGAGCTTCTTGGCGAGGCCGATCATCGTCTCGACCAGCACGAAATCGGGTCCCTGCGCACCGGTCAGGTTGCGGATGAAGGCCTGATCGATCTTGAGCACGCGCGCCGGCAGCCGCTGCAGATAGGCGAGGCTGCTGTGCCCGGTGCCGAAATCGTCGATCGCCAGGCAGATGCCCGCCGCGGCCAGCTCGCGCAGCATGGCGAGCGCCTGATCGGGTTGCGCCATGATCGCGCTCTCGGTCAGCTCGATCTCGAGCCGGTCGGGACGCAGGCCACGCTGCGCCAGGCCGCGCTGGACGCGCGCGACGAAATCGGCCTCGGTCAGATTGGCGGCGGAGATGTTGACCGACAGCGTCTGCGCGATCGCCGCATGGTCCCAATGCGCCAATTGGTCCATCGCCGCATCGAGCACCCATTGCGTCGTCGGCCGCGCCAGCGAGGTCTGTTCGATGATCGGGATGAATTCGGCCGGCGAGATCTCGCCGAGCTGCGGATGCCGCCAGCGCAGCAGCGCCTCGGCGCCGAGGCAGCGGCCGCTCGCCATGTCGAGCCGCGGCTGATAGACCAGCCGCAACTGGTCGCCCGCCTCCAGCGCCGCGCCGAAATCGCGCAACAGACGATATTGGCGCTGGTGGGCAGTGTCGTTGGCGGCGGAGTAGAGCGCGATCGACCCGTCGGCGCGGCGCGCATCCTGCGCGGCGCTCGCCGCGCCGCGCAGCACGTCGTCGGGCAGCACGTCGCCGAGGACGAAGGGCCGCACGCCGATCGCGACGCTGGTGACGAAGCGTGCCGAGGACGATCGGCGGATCAGCGCGAACCCCGATTGCAGCACGTCGAGATAGGCCGCCTGTTCGGTGTCGGGCGGCGACAGGAAGGCGAATTGCGCCGCTCCGACGTGATAGACGGTCCGGCTCGGCCCGAGCATCCGGGCGAGCGAGCGCGCCGCTTCGCGGATCAGCTCGTCGACGCGCGTGCCGCCCATCACGCGCGTGATCCGGCTGATCTGGTCGTCGCGCGCGAGATCGACCACCACCGCAAAGCGCGGCTCGCCGCCACGGTCGCGCGCGAGATCGGTCAGATCGTCGCGGAACTGGTTGCGCGTCGGCAGGCCGCTGATCGGATCGATCCGTCCGAAGGCATGCTGCAACTCGATCTGCGCCATCACCATCGCGGCAAGATCGACCAGCCCGGCCAGCTCGGCCGGCGAGACCTGCCGCGGCACGGTGCCAAGGACGCACAGCGCGCCCAGGCCATAGCCGTCGCTGGTGATCAGCGGCGCGCCGGCGTAGAAACGCGTACCCGCGCGTGCCAGCACGCTGTCGGCGTAATGAGGGTCGGCCAGCAGATCCTCGACGACCAGCGGCACGGTCGATTCCGCGACCGCGGCGCACGGCGCCTTGTCGCGCGGGATGCTGCAATGATCGATGCCGACGCGCGACTTGAACCATTGCCGGTCGCGATCGGTCAGCGAGACGGCGGCTACCGGCAGGCCGAAGATCTGGCTCGCCATGCGGGTGATGCGATCGAAGCTTTCGCTCGGCGGGGTGTCCAGCAATTTGAGCTGGGCGAGGGCATCCAGCCGGGCGTCTTCGACGTCGTTCGCGCGCGGTTTCATTGTGATTTGGATTAGAAACAATGTCTTAAATATGTGTGGCGGGCGACCGCCGGCAGTCGCCGAGCCGCCATGAAACGCCTCGCCGCGCCTGGACGGCGTCGGGCGAGGCATTTACCCGGCCTTGGGGGGCACCGAGCGTCAGGATCACTGACGCTTATTCCCTAACGAAAGGTAAAGGCTCCGCTCAGGAATGGGCGAGCTGGCGGTCGGCCGGCGCCGGCCCGGCCAGCACCCCGGTCAGTGCGGCGAGCAGATCGGCCTGGCGGAACGGCTTTTCGAGCCGCGGCAGATCGGCCGCGAGGCCGACCGCATCCGAATAGCCCGAGACGACGAGGACGGGCAGGCCCGGCCGCCGCGCGACGATCTCCCGCGCCAGCTCGACCCCGGTCATGCCGGGCATCAGATGATCGGTGACGAGCAGGTCGATCGCGCCGGCCTCGTCCAGACGGGCGAGCGCCTCGCTCCCCGAACGCGCCTCGATCACCTCGAAGCCGAGATCGACGAGCATGTCGGCGGTCGACGCCCGCACCAGATCCTCGTCGTCGACGAGCAGCACGGTGCCGGCGACCGCGGCGGTGGCAACGCCCGGCGCCGGGCGTACTGCCACGGCTGCCGCGCCGGCGGGCAGCCAGAGCGCCACCGACGTGCCTTCGCCGACGCTGCTGTCGATCGTCAGGCGGCCGCCGAGCTGCAACGCCAGACCGTGCGCCATCGACAGGCCGAGCCCGGTGCCGCGGCCGACGCCCTTGGTCGAGAAGAACGGCTCGACCGCGCGCCGGCGCGTGTCGGCGTCCATCCCGGTGCCGGTGTCAGTGACGCGGATGACGACATAGGCCCCCGGCGCCAGCCCCGCCGCGGCCGGATTCTCCCCGCGCTGCGCCGACACGGTCAGCCGGCCGCCGCCCGGCATCGCATCGCGCGCGTTGACCGCCAGATTGAGCAGCGCCATCTCGATCTGCTGCGGATCGGCGATCGCATGCGGCAGCGCCGGGGCGATATCGAGCTGCAACCGGATCTGCGGCCCCAGCGTCGTGCCGATCAGATCCGCCATGCCATGGATCAGCGCCGACGGCGCGACCGGCTCGGGGCGCAAAGGTTGCCGGCGCGCGAAGGCGAGCAGCCGCTGCACCAGCGTGCGCGCCCGGTCCGCCGACTGCAACGCGCCCGCGATCAGCCGCTGTTCGCGCTCCCCGCCGATCTGGCGGCGGTGGAGCATGTCGAGGCTGCCGATGATCGGGGTCAGCAGATTGTTGAAGTCGTGCGCGACGCCGCCCGTCAGCGATCCCATCGCCTCCAGCTTCTGCGATTGCTTGAGCGCCTCCTGCGTCTCGACCAGTTCGCGGGTCCGCTCCTCCACCCGCTGTTCGAGCGAACTCGCCGCGCGGCGCAGCGCCTCTTCCATCACCTTGCGCTCGGTGATGTCGATGGTCACGCCGGCCATGCCCTCGACCCCGCCGCCCAGCAGCAGCGCCGGGCGGCCGCGCGCCTCGATCCAGCGCTGGTCGCCGGCCGGCGTGGTGATGCGATATTCGACGTGATAGTCGCCCCCCTGCGCCAGGCTGGCCTCGATCGCCGCGCGCACCCGGTCGCGATCCTCCGGCGCGACCGCGGCCTCGAAATCCTCGTAGGTGAAGGGCGCGGCGGGATCGCGGCCGAACGTCACCCGGCACGTCTCCGACGTCTCGAGCCGGTGGCCGAGCGCATCGAGCGCCCAGGTGCCCATCCGCCCGGCGTCGAGCGTCAGCGTACGCAGCCGCTCGCTTTCCTCCATCGCGTGGATCAGCCGCGCATTCTCGATCGCGGTGCCGGCGAGCTGCGCGAGCATCTGCAACCGGTCGATCACCTCGGGGCCATGGTCGCCGGGATCGGACCAATAGGCGCCGAGCGCGGCGACCGGCTCGGGCGTGCCGATCGGCGCCATGATCAGGCTGCGCACGAAGGTGGCGCGATAGGCGTCCTGCGGCACGCGCGGATCGGTGCGCACGTCGGCGATCACCGTCGTCTGGCGATGACGCATCACCCAGCCCGAGACGCAGCTGTCGGCGGCATAGCGATTGCCGCGCCACAGCGGCCCGATCGCATCCTCGGCGACGTAATAGCATTGGTCGCCGTCCTTGAGCGCGACCGCGATCCCCTCGGCGTCGAGCGCGTCGCGCGCGGTCAGCCGCAGCGCCTCGACCACCCCAGCGATCGACCGGGCGGCACCAAGCCGTTCGCTCGCTTCGCGGAGCAGCGCACTGACCTCTCGCCCCTGGGGCACTATCGGTTCCTTCGTGGGAGCGGGTCCCGCCTGACCCTTATCATCTCCCCCCGGCGAACGCGACGAGACAAACAGCGTGAAACCACGTGGATGGCCTGATCGCGATCGGCCGGGCGGCCGATTGCAACGATCCTGGCGACGGATCGTTAAAGCCCCGTAACAGCAGGATGTCGCGACAGGATGAAACGCGTCGTCGGGTCCGCCGCAGCCGATGAATCGGCCCGATCGGCGCTCCGAGGTCGCCCGACTCCCGCCGCATAACGCGCACGTCTTGCCTGATATCGATTGTCAATTGGCGCCGAGCCTGAGCTGTCTCCTGCGATCCATGTTGGAAAGGTGAGTATATGCGTCTGAATTTCCCTAAATCTTCCGCGGTTGTCGTGATCCTGGTCGGTGCCACCGCGCTCGGCGGCTGCGCGACCAAGGGGTTCGTCCGGGAGCAGATCGCCACCGTCAACACCCGCATCGACGGCATGGACGGCCGTCTGCGCACGGTCGAGGGCACCTCGGGCCAGGCACTCGCCCAGGCACAGGCCGCCGCGGGCCAGGCGCAGCAGAACGGCCAGCGCATCGACCAGCTCAACGGCCGCGTCGATGGCCTTGACCAGCAGGTCCAGCAGCAGGCGCAGCAGCGCGCCCGCCGTCCCCGCGGTTAAGCACCAAGGCACCGGACGGCTCTGCTGAACAAGATCGTGTCGACAGGGCTGTCCCGTCGCGGCCGCACGGCGCTCGCCGTGCTGGTCGCGCTCGCACTGAGCGTCCCGGCTGCGGCGATCGCGCCGCAGCCGGGTGCGCGCAAGACCGCACCGCGCGCCAAGGCGGCGGCCAAGGCCAAAACCAAGGCCAAGACCGCGAAACCCGTCGCGCCCGTGGTCGTGCCGGCGCTACCGCGTTCGGACGCGGCGAACCGGGTGATCGCCTGGGTCGCCGCAGCGCACGACAATGCCGGCCTGCCCTATGCGGTGATCGACAAGCCGACCGCATCGCTCTTCCTGTTCAGCGCCAAGGGCGAATTCCTCGGCGAGACGCCGGTGCTGCTCGGGGTCGGCGTCGGCGACGAATCCTCGCCGGGGATCGGCGCCAAGCGGCTCGAGGAGATCGGCCCCGTTGAGCGGACGACGCCGGCGGGACGGTTCGTCGCCAAATTCGGCCGCGCCTTCGGCAACCAGCGCGTGCTCTGGGTCGATTATGCCAATTCGGTCGCGCTGCACGCGGTGATCACTACCCACAAGAGCGAGCATCGCGTCGACCGCCTGCTGTCGCCGACCCCTGACGACAACCGGATCAGCTTCGGCTGCATCAACGTCGGCACGAGCTTCTACATCAAGTCGCTGCGGCCGCTGTTCCAGAAGAAGGGCGGCATCGTCTACATCCTGCCCGACACGCTGCCGCTCGACGACGTCTTCCCCCGGCTGCGGCTGCTGCCCTATCTGGGGGCCGATGGGAGGATGGTTGAAAGCGTAAGCTAAGCACGGCGACCGTCTCGATTGGGATCCTTTTTGGGAAAGCTGGCTGGGCAGTCGGCAGGGCTGAGGCTAAGCACCTGCTCCGCCGCCAACATGAATGAATGGTAGAAGGTGGGGAGCCAAAAAGAGGCCGCGGATGACCGGATGTGGGTCATGCGAGCTGATTATCTGGCAGCATCGTCATTCGTTGTTGCTTGTGTAGCGGCAAGGATAACTCGGATGGTTTCTGCGGGCATGTCCCACATGGGAAAGTGGCCGCTTGACTCAAACCAGTGCAGTTGCGCGGAGGGAAACGCCGCCATTGCCCGCGCCGCCTGCCTTGGCAGGCAGAGCCTGTCATGCTTGCCCCACCCGATCACGATATGGCCGGTGCTATCGGCCGCGGGTCCGATCTGCTCGGGACCTGACGCAAGGCTATCGACCAGCGCATCGAACGTCGGGGTCAGGCTAAGACCCTTCAGCTCAGTTCCCACAATCTCCGGATCGAGCGCCCACGGATGCGCGGACAGCTGGGCCAGCAGTGCGGTGCGTGACGCAGCATTCTGGCTGAGCATCGGCAGACCGGGCCGGATCGCCCGCAACAAGCGGCCCGAAAGGCCTATGGTGATTTTGAAGAAGGCACGCTCCCAGCCGCGCCAGAACCCGCCCGGATCGAGCGCGACGACGTTTCCGACGACACCGCGCCGAGCGAGTTCGAGCACCAATCGCGCGCCCATCGAACTGCCGACGACATCGATCCCCGTCAGCTCGTTGCTCTCAATGTAACGCTGCACGCTGCTGACCAAGCCGTCAAAGGTACCGCTATCGTGCTCGACCGGCGTCGCGCCATGCCCGGGGAGGTCGACCGCGATTACTGTGCGGCTGACGCTGAGCCCATCCAGAACGGTGCTCCACGATTGCCAGCTACCTCCCAAGCCGTGGATCAGTAACAGCTTGCGACCGGTGCCGCGCTGGATATGGTTCATCTCGGATCACCTGTCTTATTGAAACAGCTCAACGATCACGGCCGGTGCGTGGGGCCAGCGGCCATCACGAAACTGCTGACTCAAGGGAGAAGTTTTCGCAGCGGCGAGATCGGCCCTTTGAAATGTCCAATTACAAGCGTTCACTGCTCGAAGGCGCTGGAGGTGACCTGGACGTCGCCTCTGGATTTCTTTGGCCTGATAAATCGAGTTAGATGCCGTGTGGAAATCTCGACTACGGCAGATGTGCCGCTTCGATCGGACCGGTCAGCCTTTGTCGCGGCAACGTTGCGGTGTGCTGAAGCGTCTTGAGGGTCCATGCCAATCGATCCGACCCTCAATCGTCTGCTGACCGCCCTCGAGGTGGCGCCGCATGCCTTTTCAGTGTGCCGGATCCAGTCCGGTTGGCGAATGAGTTTTCCGGTGTTCAAGGCGGTCACGGTCCATTTCGTGCTGCGCGGATCGGGACATGTCCAGGCTGGCGAGAGGGCGCCGGTTCCATTTGCTCCATCGAGTGTCCTGGTCGTGCCGGCGTTGCAGCCACACTGGGTCGGGGACGCTGATGTAACCGCCGCGACCGGCGCTGCGGCCGACAAGTGCGAGCTGATCGGTGACGGCCTTGTCGAGTTCACCGCGGGCAACGGCGCCGACGACACACTGCTGCTGTGCGCCGCGCTGTCCGCGCCGGACCAGGCGGCGCTCGGTCTGTTCGACCTGATGCGCTGGCCGGTGGCCGACGACCGCGCGGCAAGCGGCGTGCCGGCTGCGATCATCGATGCCATGCGCCACGAGGTCACCAACGCCGGGCTGGGGACTCAGGCGATGTGTCAGGCGCTGATGAAGCAGGCGCTCATCACGCTTCTGCGCCGGCACTGGTCGCAGGCGGACAGGTCCAGCGTCCTCGATGCGCTCCATCACCCCCGGCTTGCCCGCGCGATCGCCGCCATCATCGAGCGACCCGGGGCAAACCACAGTGTGGGCAGCCTTGCCGATCTCGCCGGCATGAGCCGGGCGTCGTTCTCCGATCATTTCTCGCGCACCTTCGGCCAGGGCCCGATCGACTTCGTGCAAAAGGCGCGGTTGCGGGTGGCGGCGCGGTTGCTCAGGGTTACCGACCTTCCGATCAAGGCCATTGCTCAAAGCGTAGGCTATGGCGGATCGCGGCCGTTCTCTCGCGCGTTCGAAGCGACCTATGCCATGTTGCCATCGGCGTACCGGCTGGCACCGCTCCCGTCGCCGATACATCCAGACGACGCAGATCAATCGTCTGCAAGTCACCGATCGTCCAGATTGACCGCCTCGCTGTCCAATCCTTGAGCGACTAGGGAACGGCTCAATCGACGAGCCGTCCTGCCAGAGACCCTCGCGCATGTGTGCCTTTGGTCACCATGAGAGGATTGCCCATGATTACCGATCGCCGCACCATTCTGACCGGGGCCGCCGCTGCCCTAGTCGCCGCTCCCGTCATGGCGATGGCGCAGCAGCGCCGAGTGGAAACGGACCCGGCCATGATGCCGATGCCTGATGTCTCCGGCACGCGCACGCACACTCAATTCGAAATGGGCGTGTTCGGCCCCGCAATGCTGTCACTGGCGACCAGCCAGATCGCAGTTGACCGGGCGCGGAAGGCCGACGCGCGCGAGTTTGCCGGTTTCGAGCTGACCGAGGCGGTCGCCGTCACGACCGTGCTGAAGCAGCTAGGCAATACGCCGCCGCCGTTGGACGCCAAGGCGCAGGCGACGCTGGACAAGATTCGCTCGGCGGCACCCGGTGCGGCGTTCGACCGCGCGTACATCGACGCTCAGTACGAAAACCACGTGTTTCTGCGCGATCTCGCCACCGCCTACCTGGCCAGCGCGGCGAATACGAGCGACATGATGGAGATGCACGGACGCCATCTCGCGACGCTCGCGCTGGCGACGTTCAAGGAGCATACGATGATCACGCAGCGTATCGCGCACGAACTCCGCGTCTGACGAGAAGACCGGTCTCCTCTTCGCCGGAGGAGACCTCCCCCATCAGCTCCGTTTTAAAATTGGAGATTCCGCGATGCCTGACGACATCAAACACGCGCCTGTTCCATTTACCCCCAATGTCGAAGTCCGCGCTGAAGACGAGGCCGAGACGATCCAGGGGTTGAACGAGCAGATCCGCCTTATCCAGGAAACGACCGCCAAGGATTATGGCACCGCGGTTCGCGGCGTTCATGCCAAGGGCCACGCAATCGTAAAAGGCAAGCTTGAGGTGCTGCCAGGAATTGCGCCGGAACTCGCCCAGGGGCTGTTCTCGACGCCCGGCAGCTATGACGCCCTGCTGCGCTTCTCGACTTTGCCCGGCGACCTCCTCGACGACAGCGTCAGCGTGCCGCGGGGTCTTGCCATCAAGCTGTTCGATGTACCCGGCGAGCGGCTGCCTGGATCGGAGAACGACACCACCCAGGATTTCATCCTGGTCAACGGCCCGGCATTCGCGTCGCCGACGCCCAAGGCGTTCCTCGCCAACCTCAAGATGCTCGCTAAGACCACTGATGTTGGCGAGGGCCTGAAGAAGGGGCTGTCGGCGACGATGCAGACGCTTGATGCGGCATTGGAGACGGTTGGCATCCAGAGCCCGACGATCCAAACGCTGGGCGGCGCACCTAACACCCATCCGCTCGGCGAGACCTACTACACACAGGTGCCGTTGCGGCATGGTGGCTACATCGCCAAGCTGTCGGTCGCGCCCATTTCGATCAACCTGACCGAGCTCGCCGGCAGCAAGGTCGATACTTCCGGCCGTCCCGATGCCCTGCGCGAGGACATGGGAGAGGTGCTGATCGAGCAGGACAGCGTCTGGGAGGTGCGCGTCCAGCTCTGCACTGATCTAGAGAAGATGCCGGTTGAGGATACCTCGGTGGTCTGGGACGAGAAGGTGAGCCCTTACGTGGCCGTCGCACGGCTCACTGTGTTGGCGCAGCTCGGCTGGGAGCGGGGCCTTAGCGAGCATCAGGAGCAGGCGGTCGCATATAGCCCGTGGCACGGCCTGACGGCTCATCAGCCGATCGGCGGCGTCAACCGGGCTCGCAAACCGACCTACGAGCGCTCAGTGCAGTTCAGGGGCGAGCGAAACGGCTGTCCGGTTCACGAGCTTCGGGCGATTGGAGACTTGCCGACGCAGGGCATGACGATCGATTGAGCGCAGACCTGAGGCGCTGGAGCATAATTCGGCGCCTCAAACCCATAAGCAGTGAAGATCGCGCACGTGATCCGAGGTGGTCCGAACCTGCGTCCGATCACTGGCAACTGGATCGTGATCATCCAAGCTACCGATGGCCGATCGTCTTGGTGAACGAATGTCCGAAGCAGGGTGCGGGTCGCAGGTCATTGAATGACCGGGTCTGGGCGGAAGCGGCCATCCCGCAAACGAAGGTTGAGGGAGACCATCAGAGGTTTCGGCCAATCCCGTAGGTCGCGGGCGGGCGGCTTTCCCGAAATGTGTTCCCGACAGAGTTTTCCCGAAACTGCCCGTCGGACATGGAGAAACGGGACGCTCCGCAATCGGGCCTATGGGTGACGAAGCGCCTGTCCGGCTCGATCGGCATCAAGCGATGTCACCTAACCCGTCACGTGATCGATGGACCCCAATCGATCCCGGCTCCGGGCGGAATGACACGCCAAGGATGGCCCCTTAGCGTACGATTTGACCATTCGCTCACCGGCCCCGTATCTCGGCGCGACCGCTTGAGGATAACGGGTTCGCGCCACCGATCCTTCTTTTGCTGGCTGCCGGTCTGACCTAGGCTGCCGCTGCGCCCCGGCACCGGAGGCGGTCATGCGAAGGAACGATCATGCTGATGCTCACGCTTGCCCTGCTGGCTGCGGCGGACCGACCGGTGGTGGTGAGCGCGCTGACCACCGGCCAGCTCGTCGAGCAATGCCGCGGCAAGGACAACGACCCGACCTCCAATTTCTGCACCGGCTATATTCTCGGCGTCTTCGACACGCTGTCGCTGGCCCGCCAGATCTGCCCGTCGCCGGCGCGCGCATCCAATATCGAGGTGCTGGCCTCGGCCCGCAAATATCTGCGCAAGCACAAGAAGGCCGCTGCCGCCCCGGCCTTCGTCATCCGCGACGCGCTGCGCGACGCCTTCCCGTGCAAACGCAAGTAACGGCATGAAGGACTGGGCGGCGGTCGTCGCGGCGGGGCTGGCGCTGCCCGGGGTCGAGCAGGGCAGCCGCTATGGCCGCCCGGCGTTGCTGTTCCGCGGCCGGATGCTCGCCGCCACCACCGCCCCCGACCCGGCGAGCTTCGTCCTCCACGTCGCTCTTCCCGACAAGGAGGTGCTGATCGACACCGACCCCGCGACCTTCTGGGAGACGGATCATTATCGCGGCTGGCCGGCGATCCTCGTCCGCTATGGCACCATCGCGACCGAGCGCATCGCCACGCTGCTCGCCCGCGCCTGGTGGGACCGCGCCACCATCGCCCAGCGCCGCGGCTATGGCGAACGGCCGTGACGCGCGTCACACCGGCATCAACAGGCTGCCGCTGGTCTGCAGCCGCTCGATATCCCGGCGCGGCGGGGCACCGAACAGGCGGGCATATTCCCGGTTGAACTGCGACGCGCTGTCATAGCCGACGGCGAAGCCCGCGCTTCCCGCGGTCGCCCCTTCCGACAGCATCAGCCGGCGCGCCTCCTGCAAGCGAAGCTGCTTTTGATATTCGAGCGGCGTCATCTTGGTCACCGCCTTGAAATGCTCGTGCAGCGACGACGGACTCATCCCCGCGGCCGCGGCGATGTCGCCGATGCGCAATTGCCGGTCGAAGCCGTTGCGGATGAGCGCGATGGCGCGGCTCACCTGGTTGAGATGACTGTCGGCGACCGCCATGTAGCGGAGCGCGGCGCCGTGCGGGCCGCTGAGCAGGCGGTAGAGGATCTCGCGCTCGATCAGCGGTGCCAGCGTCGGAATATCCTCGGGCCGTTCCAGCAGCCGCACCAGCCGGATCGCCGCATCGATCAGGTCGTCGTCGCTGCGATAGACCGCCAGCGCCGGCAAATCGGCCTTCGGCGCGCGGCCACCCGCGGCGAGGATGAGGTCCGCCAGCGCTACTTGGTCGATATCGATCTTGCAGCACAGATAGGGCGCCTCGGCGCTGGCCTCGGTCACGTGCCCGACCAAGGGCAGGTCGACCGACACCAGCAGATAGTGCGTCGCATCGTAGACGAGGCTGCGATCCGCCAGCGATACGCGCTTGGCGCCTTGGGCGATCAGGCAAAGCGACGCGTCATAGACCGCAGGCAGCGGCACCGTCGGCTCGTCGGCACGAAACAGCGACAGCCGCTTCACCGCCGTGCTCACCATGCCGGTGCGGGTGATGTGCCGCGCGACGAGGGCGGCGAGGTCGGTGATCCGGGTCATCGCCTTTGTGTGTCCGCATCCCGCCATGCCCGCAAGCGCATCGCTGCGGTTTCGGAGGATCGTGCAATACGTCCGGGGGATCGCTCTCACGCTCCGGCCGGCGCCGGTGCCACCTGTGTCGCGTCACAGCGACAGCAAGGAAAGCATCATGACCGACGTCATCGACAAGACCATCCTCATCAGCGGTGCCTCCAGCGGCATCGGCGAGGCGACGGTGCGCGAACTGGCCACGACGGGCGCCCGTCTGTTCATCGGCGCGCGCCGGACCGACCGCCTGGAAGCGCTCGCGGCCGAGCTCGGCGCCAATGTCGGCTGGCAGGCGCTCGACGTCACCGACGCGGCGAGCTTCGCCGCCTTCGCCGACGCCGCGCAGGCGTGGTTCGGGCGTATCGACGTGCTCGTCAACAATGCCGGCGTGATGCCGCTCTCGCCGCTCGCCGCGCTGAAGCAGGACGAATGGACGCGGATGATCGACGTCAACATCCACGGTGTGCTCAACGGCATCGCCGCGGTGCTGCCGCGCTTCGTCGCGCAGGGATCGGGGCATGTCGTCAACGTCGCATCGATCGCGGCGCATATGGTGATGCCCAGCGCGGCGGTCTATTGCGCGACCAAACATGCGGTGTGGGCCATCACCGAAGGCCTCCGGCAGGAGCATGACGACATCCGCACGACGATCATCTCGCCCGGCGTGGTGGCGACGGAGCTCGGCAACGACATCACCGATCCGGACATCGCGACGGCACTGACGACGTGGCGGCAGAAGTCGCTCACCCCCGACGCGATCGCGCGCGCGATCCGCTATGCGCTCGCGCAGCCCGACGGCGTCGATATCAACGAGGTCATCGTCCGACCGACGGTCGCCGGAATGTAGCCCCCGGACGCCTCCCGACGGCCCGCCCCGGGGGGGCGGGGGCCGTCGGGGGCATGCGCGATCAGGTTACATTTTGTGTCGCGGGCGTCGCGAGGGATATGTGACCGATGCGGGCGGTTCCAAGGTCGACGAAGCCGGAGCCACCATGACCAAGACCCTCATTGCGCACCTTGTCCTCGCCTCGACGATGCTCGCCGGGGCGGCGCATGCGCAGTCCGCACCCAAGGTCGTCGGGCTCGCGCCGCAGCCCGAACCCTATGCGACGGCATCGGTGATCAACCATCCGCGCACGATCGGCTGGCCCGAGGGGTGCACGCCGGTCGCGCCACGCGGCTATGAGGTGGTCAAGTTCGCCGGCGGTCTCGACTATCCGCGCCAGGCGTTGCTGCTGCCCAATGGCGACGTGCTGGTCGCCGAGGCGCGCACCAAGCCCAAGTTGGATGCCGAGCCGGAGGTGCAACGCGGCCAGGCGCTGTCGAAGACCGCGGGATACAGCGCCAACCGCCTCACGCTGCTGCGCGACGCGGACCGCGACGGCGTCGCCGAGCAACGCTTCGTCCTGCGCGAGGGGCTCAACCAGCCGTTCGGGATGCAATATGCCGACGGCCGGCTCTACGTCGCCAATACCGACGGGGTGGTGAGCTTTCCCTATCAGCCCGGACAGACGCGGATCACCGCCGCGCCCAAGCCGCTGATCGCGCTGCCCGCGGGCGGCTACAACAACCATTGGACGCGCAACCTGCTGCTCAGCCCGGATGGGCGGACGCTCTACGTGTCGGTCGGCTCGGCCTCGAACGTCGGCGAGCATGGCATGGCGGAGGAGAAGCGCCGCGCCGGCATCCTCGCGGTGGATGTCGCGAGCGGACGCGAGCGGATCTATGCCTCCGGCCTGCGCAATCCCGTCGGCATGGCGTGGGCGCCGGCCAGCGGCGTGCTGTGGACCGCGGTCAACGAGCGCGACGAGATCGGCGACGACATCTCGCCCGATTATCTCGTCGGCGTGCGCGACGGCGGCTTCTACGGCTGGCCGTACAGCTATTACGGCAGGCAGGACCCCCGCCACGCCAACGAACGCCGCGATCTGCTCGCGACGACGCTGATGCCCGACGTCGCGGTCGGGGCGCATGCCGCGGCGCTCGGCCTCGCCTTCGCCAAGGGGGGTGGGCAGACCGCCTATGTCGCGCGCCACGGATCGTGGAACCGCGCCAGCTTCAGCGGCTATGACGTGCTGGCGGTGCCGTTCTCGGCAGGTCGGCCGACCGCGGCGCCGCAGCCGTTCCTCACCGGCTTCGTCGCCGATGCCAAAAAGGGCGAAGTCTACGGCCGCCCGGTGAGCGTCCAGACGCGCGAGGACGGCGCGGTGTTCGTCGTCGACGATGCGGGCGACACCGTCTGGCTGGTGCGCCGCACGTCGTGACCGTAACCACGCCTCTTCGGCCTTCGCATTGACCCCGTAGATCTCCTGGGTGGCTTGCAGCGCCTCGCCATCGGCCGCAGCGCTACATCCGGAAGCGTATCGTGCCGCCGATGGTGCGCGGGTCGCTCGGCGAGCCGAGGATCAGGCCGGAATTGCCCGCCTGGATCGTCAAATTCTGGATATAGTCGGCATCCAGCAGGTTGCGCGCCCAGACGATCACCTCGAGGCCATCGGCGAAGCGATAGCCGATGTTGGCGTTGGTCAGATTGTAGCCGCGGATGTAGGTGAAGCGCGACAGGCTGGGGTCGCCGTTATAGCCGCTGCGCGAGGCGGTATCGACGTGGACGAATACCGCGCCCGTACCGACAGGCCGGGTGTAATCCAGCCCCGCCGTCAGTGCGAAGTGCGGGAGTGAGGCAAGACGTCGGCCCGTCAGGCTGCACTGCGTCGTCGCGGCAGTCTGAACTTCCAGCGGGCAGGGGCCGGCCGGGTAGTTGCTATACTCGCCGTCGGAATAGGCGAAATTGGTGCGGGCGCTGAGGCCGGGCAGCAGGACGGCGGTGACGTCCGCCTCGATTCCCTTAACCGTCACCTCGGGAATGTTGGAGAGATAGCCGCGCAGCTGCACCGTCTGGGTCAGCGAATTCTCGACCACCGTCGCCTGGAAGTCGTGCACCTTGGTGTAGAAGCCGTCGATGTTGACGATCAGGCGCCGGTCGAACAGCGTGTTCTTGATCCCGACCTCATAGGTTTCGTTGCGCTCCGGGCGCACCACCGCGGTGGCCAGCACCGGGCGATTGCTGTTGTCGAGCGGCAGGCCGGACATGTTGATCCCGCCCGATTTGAAACCGCGCGCATAGCTCGCATAGGCCATGGTGTTTTCGGTCGGCTGCCACGCGATGTTGCCGCGACCGGACAGGCTGCCGTCGCTGTCGTGTGCGTCATAGCTTTGCGGCCGCAGCACGCCGAGGCGCGCGTTGATCAATGCGGCGCTGGTCGTCGCCGGACCGCCGGAGACGGTGGTGTTGTAATAGCCGTCCTTGTCCTCCTGCGTGTAGCGCAGGCCGAGCGTCGCCGTGACGGTCGGCACGATCCGCCAATTGACCTCGCCGAAGGCGGCATAGCTGCGGCTGCGGAAGTCGGTGCGGCCATCCTGGCCATAGCCGTCGAGCAGATTGGCCGGCACCGCCGTGTTGTTGGTGCCCGTCGTCGTGCCGATCAGATAGCGCGCCGCAGCGGGACCGTAGATGCTGATCGGCCGCCCCACGATCCGTTGCCGGAAGCCATATAAGCCGACGACATAGGAGATCGGCCCGGTACCGTTCGAGGCGAGGCGCAGCTCCTGGCTGTACTGGTCCTGCCGCGAGGGGATGTGCTGCGACGACTGGATCGGCAGGCCGGTATAATCGCGGTCGTTCTCCGCATCCCAGTTCCAGAAGCGCCACGCGCTCACCGAGGTGAGCGTCGCGAAACCGAGGTTCCAGTCGGTGATCGCGCTGACCCCGCCTTCGTTGGTGTCGACGCCGAGCGGCCCGTCGATGTCGGTGACGCGATCATAGGCGTTGGTGCTCGCCGGCGTGTAGCCGAATTGCGCGGCGAGGCCGGCGGGACCGCCGAACTGCCGGCTGGCGGCACGCAGGCTGGTGCCGGTGCGCAGATAGACCTGTCCGCAGCAATAGGCCTGGAAATTGGTGAAGTCGGCGATGACCCGCATCTGGATCGCGTCGTCGGGCTTGAACAGCAATTGCCCGCGCACCGCCTGCGTGCCGAGCGTGTTGGTGTCGCGGCCGGTGCGGATGTTGTCGATCACGCCGTCGCGTCGCGTCGACACCGCAGACAGGCGATAGGCGATGCTGTCGGTGATCGGGCCGGAGACCCAGCCCTTGGCCTGCACGAGATTGTAGGAGCCGTAGGACAGTTCGGCGAAGCCCTCCTGCGTGAAGGTCGGCGATCGCGTGGTGATGTTGAGCGCGCCAGCCGTCGTGTTCTTGCCGAACAGCGTCCCCTGCGGTCCGCGCAGTTCCTCGACCTGTTCGAGGTCGGCGAAGTCGAACGCGGCGGTGGCGGGGCGGGCGTGATAGACCTGATCGACGTAGAAACCGACGCCCGGCTCCAGCCCGTCATTCGCCTGGCTGACCGCGACGACGCTCGATCCGAGACCGCGGATGGTGAAGGCGGTGTTGCGCGGATTGGCGGAGCTGTAGTTGAGGCTGGGGATCAGCGTCGTCAGCCCCTGCGTGTTGACCGTATAGCTCTGGTCGATCAGCGCGCCGCCCACCACCGACAGCGCGGCCGGGACCTTCTGCGCATTCTCCGCCCGGCGCCGTGCGGTGACGATGACGTCCGCGACGCCGTCCGTGTCGTCGGCGGCTTCGGCCTGCGTCGGGTCGGCGGTGGTCGATTGCGCGACGGCGGGTGCCGCGACGACAGGCATGGCGACCGCACCCAGCAAGACCGCGAGACGCTTGGACATCGATGAACACCCCTTTGGCGCGGGGCGTCCGCGCTCGTTATATCCGGGCGTATATCGACTGTGTATTCAGGCGTATATAGAGGATCGGCTCAGCGCGCGGCGGGGGGCAGCGGCTCCGGGCGGAGGCTGGCGCGCAGCCGCGCATAGGCGGGGCGATCGGCGATCGTCGCCGCCTCGGCTTCCATCTCGCGATACGCCTGCAGCACCAGGATGCCGGTGTCGGTGATGCGCGCGCCCCGCTCCACCCCGCCGCCCCGCAGCGTCTCGACGACCGGCGGGTCGAAGCAGCGGTTCATCTCGTCGACGAGCAGCCATGCGCGCCGGTAGCTCATGCCGAGCGCGCGCCCGGCCGCCGAGATCGAGCCATGCGTCTTGATCGCGTCGAGCAGGTCGGCCTTGCCCGGCCCCAGAGCGAGGGCGTCGCCGCAGGCGATCTGGAGCTTGAGCCAGAGCGGGCCGATCTTCATGTCATTTGCCGATCATCACGTCGCTCGCCTTGACGATGACCGTCACGGTATCACCCGCGGCGAGGCCGAGGTCGCCAATCGCCTCTTCGGTGATGCTGGCGGTGACGATGGTGCCGCCCCCGATGTCGACCTTGACGGTGCCGTTGACCGCACCGGGCGTGATCGCGACGATCGTGCCGGAAATCTGGTTACGCGCGCTCAGCTTCATCGTTCATCCTCCTCATCGTGTCGGACCCGTCTACGTCGATCGCCCGCCGATCGCCACGGGGCATCATCGCGCGGGCGATCCGCCGCTGCCGGTCGCAGTCAGCACCGGATCGGCTGTCCGATCGCGCTCGGCGCGGTCGAGATAAAGGTTTGGCCGATAGGCTTCGCGCGGCAGGCCGGTGACGGTGAACAGCTGCTCGGTGCCGATATCGACCTTGGCGGCCGATCCGTCGATCGTCTCGTTGCTCAATCCGCCGAGCAGATGGGCGAGATCGGTGCCGACGGTCGTCGCCCCGATCGCGTCGAAGCCGATCATCAATCCCTCGCCCATGCTGCCGGTCCAATGGCCGCCGGCGACATAGACCTTGCCGGCGTAATGGCGGCCATAAGGCGCGACAAATTCGGTGAATTTGCGCGTCGGCCCGAGCACGCGCGTCTCATAGGGAATGACGTGCGTCTGGTAGGGCCGGTCGTGATCGACGAAATGCCCCATGATCCCCCGCGCCACACTGGTGTTGCCGCCGCTCGGCGTATTGCGCAGATCGATCAGCAGCGTCGTCGTGTCCGCCAGCGTCGCCAATGCCTCGCCGAACTGCTTGATCAGCGCCTGATCGCCCAAGGCGTTGTTGATCCGGATGATGCCCAGCGTGCCGTGCCGTTCGACATCGACAAGCGGACCGGTCTCGATACGAGCCGCCTGGTCCGACGTCGCCGCCAGCGCGATCGTACGCCGGCGCCGGCCATCGACGATGTCCAGCGATCGCGGCTGCTTGCGGCGTCCCGCCAGCGCCACGTTGAAGGCGAAAGCGACCTGGACCGGGCTCAACGCGGCGAACGGGCGGCCGGTCACCGCCTCGATCGCGGCGCGCGGCGTGTCTCCGTCGATCCGCAGCACCGTCATCCCCGACCGGACGCCCTTGGCCAGCGCATCGCTGCCTGCCCGCACCTCGCCGATCCGGAACGCCGCGCCATCATAGGTGCCGAACAGGTCCGACGATGTCGGGATGATCGCCCAATCGTCCGCTTCGAAGGGGCCGACGATGAAGTGCGGGTCCGCAAAATTGTGCGATACCAACTGGAGCGTATCGATGAACGCCTTGTCGGACGGCGCAGCCTTGGCCCGGGCCGCAAAGGCGGCGAGGATCGCATCGCCGTCGATGCCCGCCCGATCGAAATAGCCGTAATTGTCGTGCAACAGCGTTTCGAACGAGGACCATGCCTTGGCGGCGTCGAACGCAGGCGGCGGGGACTGCTGCTGCGCGTTCGCGGCAACGCTCGATAATAGCATCCATCCGCAGAGCGGGACGAGCAGGCGCGGTGCAATCATGGCGTGTGGTATCGGACAATCGGCGCGCCACGGGAAGGGCGATGCCGACGGTCGAATGCAGGCGGTATTGCGTCGCAGCAAAGTGGCTTTATGATACGTTGCAACATACCTAACGCCAACACATCGCATGATGGACCGGTGCCTGGAGACCGCATGCCTCTTACAACCGGCTTCGTCCGTCGTTTCCGTCCGTCCGCTTTGGGGTACGTCCTTGCGATCGGTGCCGCGCCGCTCGCCGCGGAGGCGCAGGACGTCGAGGAGGAACGCGCCGACATCGTCGTGCTCGGCACGCGCAGCACGGTCGATCGGACGCTGTCGTCCGATCCGGTGACCGAGCGGATGTCGCAGTCGAGCCGCTCGCTCGAACACGACGTCCTGCAAGCGGCGGGCACGTACCGGCTCAGCGATGCGCTGGAGCTGGTCAGCGGCTTCAGCCAGCAGAACAATCGCGGCGGTGTCCTCGACAATTTCGCCATCCGCGGCTTTCTCGGCACGCCCGATGGCGGCGCCGAATTCTACGTCGACGGCTTCGTCGCCAATCGCGGCATGGCGCCGCCCCGTGATCCCGCGACGGTCGAGCGGATCGAGGTGCTGAAAGGGCCCGCGGGTGCCGTCTTCGGCGACGTCGATCCGGGCGCGCGGGTCAACATCGTCAGCAAGGTGCCGCGCTTCTCGTCGCATGCGCATGCTGCCGTCACCTACGGATCGTTCGATACGCGCCGGGCCGAGCTCGATGCGACGGGGCCGATCAGCGACACTCTGGCCGCACGGATCGTCGTCGCGGCGGAGGACAGCGACGGCTGGCGCGATACCGTCTCGCTCCGGCGCCGCATCGTCTCGCCATCGCTGACCTGGCAGCCCAGCGCGGCGGTTCGCCTGACCTATCTCGGCGAGATCATGCGGTTCGACACGCCGTTCGATCGCGGCATCCCCGCCGTCGGCGACGATGCCAATGCGCTGCCGCGCTCCAATTATTACGGCGAGCCGGCGAACGGCGTCACGCGGTTCCGCAATATGCGCCATCAGCTCACCGGCCTCGCGCGGCTCGACACCCGCTGGACGCTGAACGGCGGTGTCGTGTGGCGGACGGGATCGCTCAAGGGCTTTTCCGCGGATCAGTCGCGGATCGTCGGCACGCAGCTATGGCGCCAGCGCCGGTCGCGCGACTTTGCCGTCGACGATCTGTCCGCACGGCTGGAACTCGCCGGCGACGTCGGACGGCACCGCGTGAGCCTCGGGCTGAAGGGCTATCGCCTGACCTATGGCGAGCGCTGGATGCGCCGCAATCCCACCGGGGCGGCGCCCTATGCGGTCGATCTGTACGATCCTGCGCCAACCTATGGCGCGATCGCCGCGCCGCTTCTGCCCTTCACCAACAACGACGAGCGCCGCTGGGCCGGCACGCTCTACGTGCAGGACATGTGGGACGCGACCGATCGGCTCACCCTCGTCGGTGGGGCCAGGATCGATCCCTATCGCCAGACGATCGTCAACAACACCACGGGCGGTACCGGACGCACCGTCGACGCGCCGGTCAAGTTCCGCGCCGGCGCGCGTTATGCGGTGGACGACCATGTCTCCGTCCACGCCAATTGGGGTGAGTCCTTCCTCCTCAACTCGGGCACCGGCCGGACCGGGGAGGGGTTCGCCCCCGAACAGGCGCGCGGCTATGAAGTGGGCGTTGCCGGACGCTGGCAAGGACTGGACGTCGGCCTGACCTGGTTCGACATTGCGAAGACGAACATCCTGACCACCGATCCCATCGACGCCGGGTTCAATGCGCCGGTGGGCGAGTTGAACAGCCGGGGTGTCGAGGTCGACGCCTCGCTGCGCCTGGGGCAGCGCTGGCAGGTCGTCGCCAATTACGCCTGGGTCGATGCACGCAACGACGACGCGGCCTTCGCGACGCCGCGGGTCCTCGGCGTTCCCGCCCATGCCGGCACCGTGTTCGTGGTGCACCACCTGCCGCTGGCGAACCGCACATGGCAGCTCAGCGGCGGCATCGGCTATGTCGGCGACCGCGCCGGATCGCTCGACGCCGTGCCGCTGGTGCTGCCCGACTACGTCAAGGCGAAGGCCGCGATCGAGGCGCCGGTGTCCGACGTGCTGCACGTCCGGCTCGAAGCGGACAACCTCTTCGACGCCCGCTATGCCGCAAGTTCCTACAGCAGGTTGTGGGTCTTCCCCGGCGCACCGCGAACGGTGCGCGCGTCCTTGCGGATCGGGCTCTGACCACGCCGACGCACGGCGTTTCGTCTAAGCGAAATTACCCAGTTTATCGGCCTCGTCATCGGGCAGATCATGCTCCGCCGGACTGTCGTTCGGCATGCCGGTGCCCGGCTCGGTGGACATATCGCCGGGGTCGGGCTCGTTGCCCGGAATGCGGATCGGGTTCATCGTCTCGTCCTCTGCTGTACCGTGCAAACGCACGAGCGCGCAGAAACGGCACCGACGGTCCGGCGCGCGAAGGGGGCCAGTCGCCCGTTCGGCTAACGTCCTGATGAATAATGCGTCATCATCGCCGGTTCGGCTTGCCGGTGGCGAACGTGCGGTGCAGGGGCTGCGGCCCGGGAGATCATGTTACACTATAACATAGGGGACGCCGATGCGACCTGCCCTGATCGTAAGCCTGCTGCCGTTCCTCGCCCCGTCGATCGCCCGCGCGCAGGATGCGCCGGCGCCGGTGCCGCCCGCAACCGCGCCGGCCGCGCAGACCGGCGATGCGGGTGCGGGCACCGACATCGTCGTCACCGGCCAGCGGCTCGATGCGGCGCGCGCGCATATCCAGCCGAGCCTCGGCGCGACCAGCTACGAGATGACCAGCGCGACGATCCAGGCGCTGCCGGGCGGCGAGAACCAGCAGTTCAACCAGATCCTGCTGCAATTGCCCGGCGTGGTGCAGGACGGCTTCGGCCAGTTCCACGTCCGCGACGATCATAACGGCCTGCAATATCGCATCAACGGCACCATCCTGCCCGAAGGGCTGGCGGTGTTCGGCCAGACGCTGTCGCCGCGCCTCGTCGACAAGCTCGAATTGCTCACCGGCGCGCTGCCCGCGCAATATGGCCTGCGCAGCGCGGGGATCATCGATATCACCACCAAGAGCGGGCTGTTCCAGAACGGCGGCACCGTGTCGCTGTACGGCGGCAGCCACGACACGATCGAGCCGAGCTTCACCTATGGCGGCTCGACCGGGCGGACCAATTACTTCGTCTCGGGCGACTATCGCCACGACGCGCTCGGCATCGAGAGCGTCGACGGCCGGTCGAACCCGGTGCACGACGATACCGACCAATATCAGGGCTTCGCCTATGTCGATCACATCCTGAACGACAACAACCGCATCTCGTTCGTCGGCGGCTATTCGAACCAATGGTTCCAGATCCCCAATCCGGTCGGCGCGCAGCCCGACGGGACCTGGTCGGTCGGCGGCCGCACCGCCTTTCCGAGCGAGGCGCTCGACGAGCGCCAGCTCGAACGCACCGGCTTCGGGCAGCTCAGCATCCTCCACGACGCAGAGCCGCTGACCGTGCAGGCGTCGGTGTTCGGCCGCTATTCGTCGCTGCGCTATCGCCCCGACGTGCTCGGCGAACTGCTGTTCAACGGCCAGGCGCAGGCGGCGCTCAAGCAGGATTTCATGATCGGCGCGCAGACCGACGCGGTCTACCATCTCGGCAGCGCGCACACGCTGCGCGGCGGCCTGCTCGCCAGCCGCGACCGCAGCACCAGCGCGACGCAGACCAACGTCTTCCCGGTCGACGACGACGGCGCGCAGGCGGGCGAGCCGATCGTGATCGCCGATCGCGCCGCCAAGACCGCGGTGACGCTGAGCGGCTATCTGCAGGACGAATGGGCGTTCGCGCGCACGCTGACGCTCAACTATGGCGCGCGCTACGACCATTATGCCGGCTATCGCACCGAGAACCAGCTCAGCCCGCGCGCCAATCTGGTCTGGCAGCCCGATGCCCGCTTCACCGGCCATATCGGCTATGCGCGCTATTTCGTGCCGCCGCCCTTCGAGAATGTCGCGGTGACCAGCGTCGCCTCGCTCGCCGGCACCAGCGCCTATCCGGCGGTCACCACCGACACGACGCCATTCGCCGAGCGCCAGCATTATTTCGACGCCGGCTTCCAGATGAAGCCCGATGCGCATCTCACCTGGGGCATCGACGCTTATTACCGCATCTCGAAGAACCTGATCGACGAGGGCCAGTTCGGCGCACCGATCATCCTGACGCCGTTCAACTATGCGCAGGGGCGGATCGGCGGGATCGAGGCGAATGCGAGCTACGCCCGCGGGCCGTGGAGCGTGTACGCCAATTTCGCCGCGGCCAAGGCGAAGGGGCGCGACATCGTCTCGAGCCAGTTCAGCTTCGGCGCCGACGATCTCGCCTATATCGCCGACCATTACATCTATCTCGATCACGACCAGAGCTACACCGGCTCGGGCGGCCTGTCCTATGCGATGCGCACGGGCGCGCTGGCCGGGACCAAGCTGGGCGGCAGCCTGCTCTACGGTTCGGGCCTGCGCACCGACGGTGCGGTGCCGAACGGCGCCAAATTGTCGCCCTATGCGCAGGTCAACCTGACCGCGAGCCACCATTTCACCGCGCCCAACGTCGACGTGCGCTTCGACGTCATCAACGTCGCCGACCATAAATATGAGATCCGCGATGGCGGCGGGGTCGGCGTCGGCGCGCCGCAATATGGCCCGCGGCGCGGCGTCTTCTTCGGGGTCAGCAAGGCGTTCGGCTGACGCCCAGCGCGGGCCGCATCGGGCAGATCCCTGACACCTTTGTCATTTGCCTGACCGTAGCGGCGACAGCATCCTCCTCCCGCCCGCAGCACCGCGGGCGGAGAGTGCCGCATGTCCTTCGCCCGGCTCGCCCTGCTGTCACTGGCCCTCGCGATGCCCGGCACTGCCTGGGCGAAATGCGAGGTCGCGCAGCTCGCCGACCTCAAGGTGACGATGGTCGGCGAGAAGCCGATGGTCGACGCGCAGGTCAATGGCCAGCCGGTGCGCTTCGTCGCCGACAGCGGTGCCTTCTTCAGCAGCATCTCGCCGGGCAACGCCAGGCAATTGGGCCTGTCGCTGTCGCTGCTGCCACCCGGCTATCAGATCCGCGGCGTCGGCGGCAGCGCACAGGCCGAGCTGGCACGGGTCAGGACGCTGACGCTCGCCGGTATCCCGCTGCACGATGTCCCCTTCATCGTCGGCGGCAGCGAAGTGGGGCCGGGCACCGGACTGCTCGGCCAGAACGTGCTCGGCATCGGCGATGTCGAATATGACCTCGGCCATGGTGCGATCCGGCTGCTGCGTCCCAAGGGCTGCGCGCACGTCGATTTCGCATATTGGGCGGGCGGACGGCCGGTATCGGAGCTGGCGATCCTGCCGCGCGACGTCCACCAGCCGCATACGATCGCTACCGTGCTACTCAACGGCGCCAAGATCCGCGCGGTCTTCGACACCGGAGCCGGAAGCACGATCCTGTCGCTGGCCGCCGCGGCACGCGCCGGCATCACGCCGACCAGCCCCGGGGTCGTCGCCGCGGGCTATAGCCACGGCATCGGCCGCCACGTCGTACAGACCTGGCTCGCGCCGTTCGATGCGCTCACCATCGGCGGGGAGCAGATCCACCGCACCAAGCTGCGCATCGGCGATATCGGCCTCGATGCCGACATGCTGATCGGGGCCGATTTCTTCCTGTCGCACCGCATCTACGTCGCCAATGCCGACCATCGCATGTTCTTCACCTACGATGGCGGGCCGGTGTTCAACGTCACTCCCGCGCGCGCGGTCGATCAGAATGGCGCCGTGCTTGCGTTGCCCGCGACGACGCTCGATCCCAAGGACGATGCCGGTCTGGCGCAGCGCGCCATGGTGTTCGCCGCGCGCCACCAATATTCCCAGGCCGACGCCGACCTTACCGAGGCGATCCGGCTCGCGCCGCAGCAGGGCCATTATTACTACCAGCGCGCCACCGTACGGCTGATGGAGCGGCAGACCGGCGCGGCGCACGACGATCTCGACAAGGCGCTGGCGCTCACCCCGGACGATGCCGAGGCGCACGTGCTGCGCGCGCGGATGCGGCTGGCGGCGCACGACCGCCCCGCCGCGACCGAGGATATCGAGGCGGCGGATCGCGCCGCCCCCGCAGCGTCGGACCTGCGGCTGGCGCTCGGCGCGCTCTATGGCGACATCGACCGGTTCGATAGCGCCGTCGCGCAGTTCGACGGCTGGCTCCACGTCCATCCCGACGACAGTCGCAAGCCGGTCGCGCTCAACGATCGCGCCTGGGTGCGCGCGCTTGCCGGTCGCGATCTTGCTGCGGCGCTCTCGGATGCCGACAGCGCAATCCGCCAGCGCCGCGACAATCCGCGCTTTTTCGACACGCGCGGGCTGATCCGGCTGCGGATGGGCGATTACGCCAAAGCGGTCGAGGATTATGCGGCGAGCCTCGCGCTGGCGCCGCGCGACGCCTGGTCGCTCTATGGCCGCGGTCTCGCCGAACGCCATCTCGGCCAGACGAATGCGGCCGACACCGACCGCGCCGCGGCGCTAAAGATCGCCCCGCATCTCAACGAACGCTTCCGGCTGCTCGGCATCAATTGAAAAGGGGCCCGCCGGAACGTCCGGCAGGCCTCTTTCAGGTCTGGTTGTAGGCTTAGAAGTTGATCGTCGTGCCGATCGCGATGTTGCGGCCCAGCGAGTCGTAACGCTGGGGGATGGTGTTGCTGCGTGCCAGGCTGATATTGTACGAATCCGGCACGATCGGCGGGCTCTTGTCGAGCAGGTTGTTGGCGATCAGGCGCAGCGCGAACTGCTTGGCGATCGCGAAGTTGAGCGCCAGGTCGAAATAGTTCTGCGGCGCGACGCGATAGTAATTGGTCAGCGCCCGCTCCGGGGTGCCGCCGATCGCCGGATCGCCCGAATTGTTGGCGTTGGTCAGCGAGCCGACATAGCGCCAGTTGAACGAGGCGCTGAACTTCTTGTCCATCGTCGTATAGGTGGTGCGCAGGCCATGGCTCCACTTGGGGATCAGCTGGCCGCAGCCGTTGCCGTAATAGCCCGCGCAATTGCGCTCGGGCTGCACCGGCGAATCCTGGCCGCCGGCGAAGGTGGTCAGCGAGCCGTTGAAGCCGAAGTCGAGACGGCCGATCGTGTCGAGGTCGAGCGCATATTGCGCCTGGAAGTCCCAGCCCTGCGCGATCGAGGTGTAATAGTTCGTCGTGCCTTGGCGGATATAGCCGGTGGTCGCGTTCGTCCCGTTGGCGAAGAGCGTGCCGGTGGTCGGGTTGCGGACGATGCCCTGACAGAAGAACTGGTCGCCGCCCGAGCGCAGGCAGCCATCGGTGTAATAGCTATAGTCGTTGTAGCCGAGGGAGTTGTCGATCTTGATCCGGTAACGGTCGACCGAGAAGACCAGCCCCTTGATGAAGCGCGGCTTGACCACCAGGCCGTAGGTCTGGGTGTAGGCGGTCTCCGGATCGGCGGTGAAGCCGCCCGAGCGCACCGAACAGGCGGCCGTGCCGTTCGGCGTGGTGCCGTTGCTGCACAACAGCGTCTGGCTGCCATACAGCGCGTCCGACAGGCCGGTCGCGCGGCACACTTCGCGCGAGGCGATCGGCGCGCCATAGGTCACGCCATTGGCGCCGGTGGTGACGGTGGGTGCGCAGAAGTCGTTGAACGTGCCCGAACCGCCGCCTGCGAACTCGATGTTGCTCGCCTGACGGATCTCGACGACGGTCGGCGCGCGCTGCGCCTTGTTGAACGAGGCGCGGAAGGTCAGGTCGCGGACCGGGGCGTAGACGCCCTCGACCTTCCAGGTGTTGAAGGTGCTCGGGTTGCTGCTGTACTTGGAGACGCGATAGCCGCCGTTGAGCTGGACCAGTTCGGCGAACGGCTTGTGCTCGACCAGCGGCGCCTGCACCTCGATATTGGCTTCCCAGACGTCCTGGCTGAGATAGGTGTCATTGCCACCGAGCGCGCTGCGATAGGCGGCGTCGGCGCGCGACGACAGTGTGTCCTTGCGATATTCGGTGCCGAGCGCGATCGCCAGACCCTGTTCGGCGAACGGCGAGGTGATGCCGTATTTGCCGAGGTCGCCGGTCATATTGGCCTGGACGTCGTACAGCGTACCGGTGGTCACCGAGGTGCCGGTGCCGAACAGATAGTTGATCAGCGCAGGGTCGGTGTTGCCGGCGCTGAAGATGTCGAACGGCACGCAGCCCGCCGCGCCGCTCGCGCAGGTCGGTGCCGCCGCGGTGCCGCCGACGTTGACCGCATTCTGCAGATTGCCGGGGATGCCGAAGCTCGGGATGTAATCCTGATGGTTGCGCGCGTAGACGCCGCCCACGTCATAGGTCCAGGCATCGCCGACCTTGCCGCGGACACCGCCGGTCAGGCGGACGCCGGTGTTGACATAGGTATCCGGCCGGTCGCTGTTCTCGCCGAGGCGATAGGCGAGCGTGACGGGCACGCTGGTGGTACCGGCGCCGCAGCCGATCGTGGTCGCCTGCGTGCCCGACAGATACGGGTTGCTGCAATTGACGTTGACGGTGCCGCTCGCGATCGTCGGATAGTTGTTGTACGATTTGTCGCGGAACCAGATCCCCGACGCATAGAGTTCGGCCTCGGGGGCGAGTTCGAGCGTGGCGAAGCCGCCGGCGTTCACCCGCTCGGACGGCCGCTGATAGGCATAGCCGCTGAAATAGTTCGACGCGTTGCCGGGGCCTGCGGCGAACGGCACGAAATTGCGCGAGCCGTCGGGATTGTTGACGAACTGTCCGCCGGCGTTGGCGCCCGCCTGCGGCGTGATCAGACCGCTGGTCGAGCTGCTCGGGGTCAGGCCGCACGACAGCGGACCGTTGAGCTGCAGCTGGGTGATGTAGCAGCCCGCGTTCGACCGCGAGGTGAGGGGGACCTCGTCGGTCTTGCGATAATTGACGAAGCCGCTGAGGTGGAGCTTGCCGTCGAGCAGCTTGGTGCCGGCGGTCAGCGTCACGTCGGCACGGCCGCCGTCGTTGGTCAGGCCGCGCGGGCTGCCGAAACCGGCGGCACGGGCGAGCGGCGAGACGATCGTGTCCTTGTTGTTGTGATTGTAGAAATTGTAATTGGCGTCGAGCTGGACGCCCTCGAAGTCCTTGCGCAGGACGAAGTTGACGACGCCGGCGACCGCGTCCGAACCATAGACCGACGAGGCACCGCCGGTGAGCACGTCGACGCGCTCGAGCAGCGACGGCGGGATGATGCCGACGTCCTGGCCGTTCTGCGTGCCGAGGCGCTTGCCGTCGATCAGCACCAGCGTCCGCTCGAAGCCGAGCGTGCGCAGCTTGATGCGCTGGCGACCGTCGGAATCGTTGTAGGTCTGCTGGCTGTCGGGTGCGACCTGCGGCAGGCGGTTGAGCACGTCCTCGACGTTGACCGGCGCCTGCGCGCGGATGTCCTGCTGCGTGACCGAGGTAATCGGCGCGGCCGAGGTGACGTTGGGGCGGTTGATGCGCGTGCCGGTGACGACGATCTCGCCCGAGCTGGGCGCATCACCCGACTGGCCGGCGATCGCCGCGGCGCGGGTGTCGGAGGCGACCTCGGCATCGGCGCCGGGCTGCGGATCGGCCTGCGCCGCCTGCGTGACGGCATCGGGCGAGGCCGGATTCGGGGTCGCGGCAGGCGCCTGTTGCGCCATCGCCGGGAGGGTCCAAAGCCCCATCGCACCGATCAATGCGATACGCGAAACCGAGTGAATCAACACGCCTCTCCCTCTCTTTTCGCCGCCTGGTAACGCTATCGATACTGTTCTGGCGGTCGGAACCAAATCAGGTCCTCACCAGACCGGGATAATACCAATTTCCTCCTAAAGTAAATACATCTTGATTTTGGAGGCACTTATCCCGGCAGGTGTGGCATGCGTGCCATAAGGGGCGCTGACGGGCAGGCGGTGACCGCTCCCATCGGCACCGCCGCGACCGGATGCCTCCGCGCCGCCCGGCATCGTCGACCGCCCGCACCGCTGCTGCCGGTAAGCAAGCCTCAACGGGTCATCGATTATGATGCGAAGGCATGACGGCAGCGCTCCCCTATTACTTTTTGCTGCTTCCCGGGCTGGGCGACGACGCGGGCCATCACGTCCGCACGTTGGTAGCGACGCTGGAGCGGTTCGGCAGCGTCCACCAGCTGCGCAGCGTGCCGGATCTCCGCATGGCGCCGCGGACTGCCGGGACCTTCGCCGCCTTGCTCGATCTGCTAGAACCCGCTCTGTCGGCGACGCCGACGGCGCAGCGCGTCGTGCTGGTCGGCTATTCGATCGGCGGGACGCTCGCCTTCGCGCTCGCCGACCGGCTGGCGCGCCGCGGCCGCGCGCCGCACCTGGTCATCATGATCGACAGCAGCGCGGTCTATCCACCCGCCGCACTGAGCCTCGCGCAGGATGTCAGGACCGAGCTGGCGCGGGGCCTGCGCTATATCGTCATCAACCTGCCGACGATGCTGGCGATCCGCGGCGGCCTGTTGCGCGTCGCCCGGGCGTACGTGCGGCTGGGGAATAAGATCAGCCCCAAGCATATCAACGGATCACGGATGCGCCTCCTCGTGCGTTATTGGGTGGATGCGATCACGGGAACGACCCTGCCCGATTATGGCGGGCGCGTGCTGCTGTACAAGGCGGCCAAGCACCGGCCGCGGATCACCGCGGCCGATCTCGGCTGGAGCCGGTTCGCCGCGAGCTTCGAAATGAGGCGGATGCCGGGCGATCACTGGACGATCCTCAAACAGCCCGAATTGTACGACGATCTTGCCGACCTGCTGCACGACCGACCCGCGAGCGGCGTTTAGTCGACCGGCTGGAGCGCCGCGGTCAGCAGCCGTTCGATCTTGCCGAGGCCGTCGTGGCCCAATTGGACGCTCGCCGTTCCGTCGGACGACTGCACCAGCCGGCGTTGCGCCAGCACCCGCAGCCAGCGCTGCACCGAGTCGACCGGCAGGCCGGTCGATCCGGCGACGTCCGCGACCGACGCCAGCCGCCCCTCGGCCTCGGCGAGATAGAGGTCGAGCAGGATGAGACCGGGGAAGTCGCCGAACAGCTCGCGGCCGAATTCCTCCATCTTGAGGCTGTAGAGGTGCTTGAGGCGCAGCGCCGCCTTCCACATGCGCAGCGGCGTGTCGCGCGGGGCCTCATCCTCGCGCCACGACAGCGTCGAGACCAGATGCCCCGCCGCATCGAAGCGCGAGACGAGCAGGTCGACCTCGACGGTGGTGCCGTCGGGGCGCCAATAGCGCTTGCGCAGCCGGGTCGGCGCCGCCTTGTCGACGAGGCTGCCGAGCATGTCGGCGCTCTTGTCGAGATCCTCGGCGACGGTGATCGAGCGATAGGAGGCGCCGATCAATTCGGCATGCGGCCGTTGCAGCAGGCGACAGAAATTGCTGTCCGCGACGAGTATCGTTCCCGCCGTGCTCGAGACACAATGCGCAACAGGCATTCCGAATCCTATGGTGCCGGCCCCCGTGCCGCGGCGGGTGCCAGAGTATCGTGGTAAAGCAGCATCTTAGTCCATAACCGATTATTCTTCGCGGCGATATGGGCTTGGGCACGCGACGCACCCGAACGGTGCCGGCGTTCGTTCCAGCGGCCGGTGCCTGTCGCACCTTCGCGCCCAGCAAAGGACATGCCGCATGACGGACCTCACGCTCCACGATCTGTCGAAGAAGATGGCCAAGCTCGATTTCGCGATGATGGCCACCCGCTCGGCGGCCGGCGTCATCACCGCACGGCCGATGAGCAACAACGGCGACGTCGACTATCGCGGCGAAAGCTATTTCTTCTCCTATCAGGATTCGCGCAAGATCGCCGACCTCAGCGACGATCCGCACACGACGCTCAGTTACACCGGCGCGGCCGGGATGCTCGGCGGGCCGCCGCTGTTCGTCACCGTCGAGGGCCGCGCCGCGCTGATCGAGGACCGTCAGGCATTCGCCGACCATTGGACCAAGGATCTCGACCGCTACTTCCCCGACGGCATCGACACGCCCGGCATCGTGATGATCCGCGTCGACGCCGCGCGCATCCGCTATTGGGACGGCAGCGACGAGGGCGAGATAACGCCCTGACGCGGCCCGGCGGCCTCACGCCACCTGACTGAACTCCGCATCCTCGGCATCCGGGCCGCCGCTGGTCAGATCGAGCGCGAAGCCACGGACGCGCGCCTGCTGGTCGAGCACCGATCCCGGCCGGGGTTTGCTCAGGGTCGCCACTTTGGTGCCCTTGACGGCGAGGCGGCGTGGCGTGGCGGCGACCACCGCCTTGCGCGCGACCCTGGCCTTGGTCAGGCCGGTATCGTCGAAGCGGAAGAAGGCGATCGTCTGCTGCAACTCCTCCGCCTGGTCGGCGAGCGTCTCCGACGTCGCCGAGATCTGTGCCGAGGCCGCCGCATTCTGCTGCGTCACCTCGTCGAGCTGCTGGATCGCCAGATTGACCTGATTTGCGCCAAGGTCCTGTTCGCGGCAGGCGGCGCTGATCTCGGCGACCAGCTCGGCGGTGCGGCGGATGTCGGGCACCAATCGGGTCAGCATGTCGCCCGCCTGGGTGGCGGCGACGACGGTATCGGAGGAGACCGAACCGATCTCCGCCGCGGCGGCCTGGCTGCGCTCGGCGAGCTTGCGGACCTCGGCAGCGACGACCGCGAAGCCCTTGCCGTGGTCGCCGGCGCGCGCCGCCTCGACCGCGGCGTTGAGCGCGAGCAGGTCGGTCTGGCGGGCGATCTCCTGGACGATGCCGATCTTCTCGGCGATCGTGCGCATCGCCTGCATCGCGCGATCGACCGCGACGCCGCTGTCCTCGGCATCCCGCGCCGACTGGCGCGCGATCTTCTCGGTCTGCGCGGCATTGTCGGCATTCTGTTTGATGTTGGCCGCCATCTGCTCCATCGATGCCGACGCCTGTTCGGCCGCCGCGGCCTGTTCGGTCGCGCCCTGGCTCATCTGCTCGGACGAGGCGGACAATTGCATGCTGCCCGCCGCGACCTTGTGCGCCGCCTCGCCGATGCTGTGCACCACGGAACGCAGGCGGCCCGACATGGTGTTGACGGTGGCGACCAGATCGCTGATCTCGTCGTTGCCGGTGACGCGCACCTCGCTTTGCAGATCGCCGGCCGCAACCGTCTCGATCGCCTGCCCGGTGGTGCGCAATCCCTGCGCGACCATCCGCGACAGCCAGAAGCAGCCGACGAACCCGATCAGCAACGCCAGCCCGGCGGTGACGAACAAGGCCCGCCGCGCCGAATTGCAGAGCGCGTGCGTCTCGCTGTTCGCCTCGACCATCTGCGTACGCGCCTGATCGACGATCTGGTCGGCGATGGCGACCAGCGCATTGACCAGCAGGCGCGACTGATTGACCGACAGCGCGCCTGCCTCGGCATTTCGGTTGGCGAGCGCGAGCGTGCGGACCTGATCGTGGACCGGCAGGAATTCGGCCCATTTCGCCTGCGCCTGCTGCCATAGCGGTCGTTCCTTGTCGGTCGCGCCGGCAAGGCCACTCGCGAGCAGCTTCTGCGCCTCGTTGCGCGTCGTCATCAGGTCGGCATCGAGCTGCCGCATCTGCGTCACATCGTCGATCAGCGCCAGATTCTTCTCCTGGCGGACGACGATATTGGCTTTGATGACGAACGATTGGGCGATCTCCAGCCGTCTGGCCGGGCCGTGGACGAGATCGTCGACCGCGCGGTCGAGCGCATCCATCCGGCTGATGCCGATCCAGACCACGCCGACCAGCAGCAGCATCAGGACGGCGAAGGTCATCGCCATCTTCACCTTGATCGTCGCGCGCATGTTCGTTCCCCAGCCGTAACAATATAGGACATTGTAGGCTGGGAAACGCATCACCCCATGCGGCCGAACTCCACATCCTCGGCATCGGGGCCGCCGGTGGCGAGGTCGAGGGTGAAGCCGCGCAGGCGCGACGACGGGTCGATGCGCGTGCCGGCGCGCGGCGCCAGCAGCCGCGCCGCCTTGGTGCCCTTGATCGCGGGACGCTTCACCGGCACCGGCGCCGGCCGATGCGCGACGGTGCGGGCGGGACGCACCGCATCCTCGGGCAGGCGGAAGAAGGCGATGCTATGCTGCAATTCCTCCGCCTGGTCGGCGAGCACGCCCGCGGTCGAGGAGATCTGCTCGGAGGCGGAGGCGTTCTGCTGCGTCACCTGATCGAGCTGCTGGATCGCCTGGTTGATCTGCGAGGCGCCGATATCCTGTTCGCGGCAGGCGGCGCTGATCTCGGCGACCAGCTCGGCGGTGCGGCGGATTTCGGGCACCAGCCGGGTGAGCATCTCGCCCGCCTCGGTCGCCGCACCGACGGTGTCCGACGACATCGCGCTGATCTCCGCCGCGGCGGTCTGGCTGCGCTCCGCCAGCTTGCGCACCTCCGCCGCCACCACCGCAAAGCCCTTGCCGTGGTCGCCGGCGCGTGCCGCCTCGACCGCGGCGTTGAGCGCGAGCAGGTCGGTCTGGCGGGCGATCTCCTGGACGAAGACGATCTTCTCGGCGATCGTCCGCATCGCCCGGACGGCGCGATCGACCGCGACACCGCTGCGCTCCGCCTCGGTCGACGACTGGCGCGCGATCTTTTCGGTCTGCGCGGCATTGTCGGCGGTCTGTTTGATGTTGGCCGCCATCTGTTCCATCGATGCCGAGGCTTCCTCGGCCGCCGCGGCCTGTTCGGTCGCGCCTTGGCTCATCTGCTCGGCGCTCGACGAGAGCTGCTGGCTGCCGCTGGCGACCTGGTCGGCCGCGCCCGAGACGTTGCCGGCGAAGCTGACGAGCGACTCGACCAGCGTGTTGATCGCGTCCTTCATCCGCTGGTGATCGCCGTCGCAGTCGATCGCGACGCGTTCGAGCAGCGAGCCGGTGCTGACCAGATCGAGCACGCGATTGCCCTCGCCGATCGGCAGCAGGATCGCGTCGAGCATGCCGTTGACGCCCTGGATCAGCCCGGCGAAATCGCCCCTGAAGCGCGCCGCGTCGCCGCGCTCGCGCAGCTGACCGGCTGTCGAGGCGACGATCAGCCGCTGGATCTCGGCGATGATCGCACGCAAATTGGTGCGCAGCAGTTCGATCGTGTCGTTGATGAACGCCTTCTTGCCGGGAAAGGCGTCGAGCGGCGCATCGAAATGGCCCTGGCCGAATTGCTCGATACAGGCCATCGCCTGCTTCTTCACCGCGATATGGCCGGCGACCATCGTGTTGATCCCCGCCGCCATCGTCGCGAAATCGCCGCGGAAGGCGTCGACGGGTACGAACACGTCAATGTCGCCCTTGTCGTGCTCGGCCGACATCCGGTTCATCTCGGCGATCAGCCCCTTGAGATTGCCGCGCAGCCGCTCGATCGTGTCGTTGAGGAACGCCTTCTTGCCCGGGAAGGCGTCGAGCGGCGCCTCGAAATCGCCGTCGCCGAACGCGGCGACACAGGCCATCGTCTTCTTCTTCGCGGCGATATGGCTGGCGACCATGTAATTGACGTCCTGCGCGGCGACGCGCAGGTCGCCGACGAACTGCGCGGCGGGCAGCACGACGTCGATGTCGCCGCGCTCATGCTCGGCGGACATGGTCGCGACCGCATCCTTGAAGGCGCCGACCGGCGCGGTCGCCGCGTCGAGCATCGCGTTGATCTCGTTCAGCAACTCGCGGACCTCGCCGCTGCCTGCCGCGACGTCGCCGCGCTCGGTCAGGCGGCCTTCGGCGAAGGCGCCGCGCAGGCGACGCACTTCCGCGACCGCGGTCTGGATATGAGCCGAATCCTTCAACGAGAGATAGGGTCGCATGACCAATTGCCTTTGATACGGAGGGAAACGTCGAACAACAGACCGGCATGATGCGTCGCGGGCCGCCGCTGGTGAGGCGGCCACCGTGCGCTGCCGGCAACGAGAACAGCCTCGCCGGGTCATGGCGGGGCAAGCATGTCAGGCGGCGCCGAAGACAGGCAAACCGCAGGTTATTGCGTCACATTATCATGACGCCATATTCGAACACGTGAAACGCGAAACAAAGAAACAGGAAAACGCTGGATCACGCATATGTCCGATATGGATTTAAGATCGAGTTAATGGGCCCGGCCGGCGATCGATCCTTTTCATCCGTATTATTCATGCAACACACGTTCGCCGATACGTTATGGTCGGCGCATGACGATGACGACGACACGCCGTACGCTCCTGATCGGCGTAACGCCGGAGCCATCACCAGCGGCGCCGGGGCCGTAACCCGCGGCGATGCGGGGACAAGACGGGTGACGATCGCCGCGCCGGGAGATTAAGAGGGCGGCATGCCCGATACACCGACGCTTCCCCGCCGCGGTCGCCGCTGGACGCCGGCGCGGTTCCGCGCGCTGCTGCGGTCGCGCGGGCCGACCTCGGTGCGCTTCCGCCAGCGGATCGCGGTCATCACCGGCGCGGTCGCGATCGGCATCGTCGCGGTGCTGTTCGCCGAAGCCGCCGACGCGACCGCTTTGTTGTTCGACCGATACGTGCGGCGGCTGCCGTGGCTGCCGCTGCTGACCACGCCGCTGGGGTTCGTGGCGCTGGTCTGGCTGACCCGCCGCTACGTGCCGCTGGCGCGCGGATCGGGCATCCCGCAGGTGATGGCGGCGCGCGCCGACCCCGCCGCGGCGACCGGCAATCTGATCGCGGTGAAGACGGTGGCGGGCAAGGCGCTGCTGACGATGGGCGCGATCCTGTGCGGCGGCAGCGTCGGGCGCGAGGGGCCGACGGTGCAGATCGCCGCGGCGGTGATGGGGGTCAGCCACCGGCTGATGCGCGTGACGATGAAGGGCACGGTGGTGATCGCGGGCGGCGCCGCGGGTGTCGCCGCGGCGTTCAACACGCCGCTCGCCGGCGTGCTGTTCGCGATCGAGGAACTGGCCGCCGCCTATGAGCAGCGGATGACGCTGATGGTGCTGTCGTCGATCGTCATCGCCGGCATGGTCGCGCAGAGCCTGACCGGCAATTACGTCTATTTCGGCGAGATCGGCGCGCATATGTCGCTGACCGCGGCATTGGTCGTGGTGCCGGTGGCGGGCCTCGCCGGCGGACTGGCGGGCGGATTGTTCGCGCGCGCGATGCTGGCGCTGGCGCGCGGCGGCAGCCGGCTGACGCGGTGGAGCAAGGCGCACCCCTTGCTGTTCGCCGGCCTGTGCGGGCTGGTCGTCGCCGGACTGGGCGTCGCCACCGGCATGACCTGGGGCACCGGTTACGGCGCCGCGCGCGGGATGATCGGCGGGGTCGATGCACCCTTGTGGTTCGGCCCGGCCAAGTTCGTCGCGACGCTGGCGACGGCGGTGGCGGGGCTGCCCGGCGGCATCTTCGCGCCGAGCCTCGCGGTCGGCGCGGGCGTCGGCAACCTGCTCCACGCGCTGTTCCCCGCCGATCCCACCGGCGCGGTGGTGATCCTGGGCATGGTCGCCTATTTCACCGGCGTGGTACGCGCGCCACTGACCGCGGTAATCATCCTGTCGGAGACGACCGCGAGCCGCGGACTGATGCTGCAGATGTTCGCCGCGGCCTTCCTCGCCGACTGGGCGAGCCAGGCGGTGTGCCGCGAGAAACTCTACCACGGCCTGTCGGCGACCTTTTCACCGCATCAGGCGCCTTAGTGTATTATATTAGTGGCACACTTATGGCGCGGCTGCTAGTATCGGCCTGCCAGTGCCTCTTTACCCTGTGCCTGGCGATCCTTTGATGGACTCCTCCGGCTGCCCCTCGTCCGGGGGCAGCCGGCCTTTTGCCGCGGCCCTGCAATAATGAGCTTTTTCCGCACGTTAACCTTTGCGGTCTAGCGTGGAGGCAAGGACACGCCGCACAGGAGGGAGAGCGATATGGAGGAGCTTCGGCCGATGCCGCCCGGCGCGACGCCGCTGGCGATCCCGCCCGAGCTGGCGGCGAGCGTCGCCCGCCATCAGGAGCATCTCTCCGCGCTGATCGCCAGTCTGCGCGCGGCGGGCGTCGACGAGGCTATGGTCGCCACCAGCGTCCGCACGTTGGTGGACAGCTATGCCGACGAACTCACCGCCGCGTTGCGCGAGATGCTGAGGGGGCAGTTGCATGGATGACGCCCGGCTGCACGACGAGGATGCGCGCGTCGCCGCACTGCGCCGGCTCGACGTGCTCGACAGCGCGGCGGAGTCGCCGTTCGAGAAGATCGTGACGCTGATCCGTACCGTGCTGGCGGTGCCGATCGCGACGGTGACGCTGGTCGATCGTGACCGGCAATGGTTCAAGGCGGAACGCGGCATGAACTGCCGGCAGACACCGCGCGCGATCTCCTTCTGCACCCACACGATCCAGCAGCGCGAGCCGCTGATCATCGCCGATGCGCAGGCCGATCCGCGCTTCGCCGCCAGCCCTTTGGTCGCCGGGCCGCCCCATGTCCGCAGCTATGCCGGCATCCCGCTGCGTACCCCCGAGGGCTATAACGTCGGCGCGCTGTGCGCGATGGACACCGTCGTCCGCCAGTTCACCGCGGCCGAGATCGCGATCCTCGGCAATTTCGCCAATATCGTCTCCGACGAGCTCGAGCTGCGGATGATCGCGCAAGTCGATCACCTCACCGGCGCGCTGACCCGCCGCGGCTTCGTCGAACAGGCGGAGCGCGAGATCGCGCGGTCGTGCCGCTACGGGCGGTCGAGCACGTTGGTGATGCTCGACCTCGACCATTTCAAGGCGGTCAACGACACTTATGGCCATCCGATCGGCGACCAGGTGCTGCAACGCGTCGCCGAGGTCGTCGGCGTGGCGCTGCGCCCGAGCGACGTGCTCGGCCGGCTGGGCGGCGAGGAATTCGCGCTGCTGCTCCCGGAGACCAACGGCGACGACGCGATGGTCGTCGCCGAGCGGCTGCGCGGTGCGATCGCCGATCACCCGATCGCGCTCACCGACGGCCGCATGCTGCCGGTCAGCGCGAGTTTCGGCGTCGCCGCGCTCGGCCCCGACATCGCATCCTTCCCGGCCTGGCTGCAGCGTGCCGATACGATGCTCTATGCCGCCAAGGCGGGCGGGCGCAATTGCGTGCGCCTCGCGCCGGCGTAGCTCACCCGCCGGCGTCGAACGCGAGGCTGGCACTGATCCCCGACAGAAGGGCAAGCGCAGGGTCCTGCGCCTCCTCGCGCTCACCGCGCTCGGCGACGATCTCGGCCCGCGCGTCCATCGCCACCGTGACGAGCGCGATCGCCTCGTCGACGCTGAGCACGGACCGGGCGACGAGGCCGTGGATCAGGCTTTCGACCAGCAGCAGCGCCGCTTCGCCATGCGCGTCGGCAGCCGGCGGTGCAGCCCTGTCGGGCGCAAGGTCGGGGGCGGGGTCGCGAGTGTCGTCGATCATGATGCGCGTCATCCGTTCCGGTCAGGCGCGAGCGTCTCATGCGTCTCGCAGCCGGCGGAGCCTGGGATATGGCCGACAAGGACATAGCTAGCAGGAATCGCGCCGGCTGCCTCATGCCTGCATCAATATTTGTATATAATTTCTGTATATAACTTTGAGCAATATTACATGCTGGGCTCCTGTGTGATGAAGCAGCATGACCAATCTCTTCGTCGAAAAATTACGCGGTTACTCGCCGCTCGACGAAGAGGACGTCGCCGGCCTGCTCGCGCTCACCGCCCGCCCGCGACTCGTCAAGACGCGGCACGACCTGATCCGCGAGGGCGATCGGCCCGGTCCGGTGTTCGTGATCATGGAAGGCTGGGCGTGCCGCTACAAGGTGCTGCCGAGCGGCACGCGGCAGGTGCTGGCGTTCCTGATGCCGGGCGATGCCTGCGATCTCCACATCGGCCTGCTCGCCGAAATGGATCACAGCATCCAGACGATCACGCCGGCGCAGGTGGTGACGATCGACCGCGTCGACATGGACCGGCTGATGGCGCAGCGGCCGGCGGTGGCACGCGCGATGTATATCGCGCAGCTCGTCGACGAAGGCACGATGCGCGCCTGGATCACCAGCATGGGCCGCCGCACCAGCATCGAGCGCGTCGCGCATCTGATGTGCGAATTGTACCTGCGCGCGCGCGACATCGCGATTACCGGCGAACAGTCGCTGGCGCTGCCGCTGTCGCAGGTGCTGCTCGCCGATGCGCTCGGCATGACCAGCGTGCACATCAACCGCGTGCTCAAGGAGCTGCGCGTCGCCGGCGCGATGACGCTCAACCGCGGCAGCCTGGAGGTCAGCGATCCCGCCAAGCTGGTCCGCATCGCCGGCTTCGACGATGGCTATCTCCATCGCCGCAGCAGAACCGCCTGATCCGGGAAACCGGTCGAGGCGATGACGCCGCGACCTCGCCAGCCCCGTTCCGTTACCCCGAACTTGATCGAGACTCCTGCGAAACTCCACCAGTGCTCCTGCGAAAGCAGGAGCCCAGGAGTCCCCGAACACCATAAGATGTTGTTTTGCTTGGCTCTGGGCTCCTGCGTTCGCAGGAGCACTGCGCTGGTTTCCCGATGATCGGGACTTTCGTAGAGGCCTCGACCCGATCCGGGGTGACGCGGCTAGGCCGGTATCGCCTCGATCGTCGCGGTGTCGGCGGCCGGGATGCCGTTCTCGCGATGGCGGAAGTCGCTGAGCGCCTTGTAGACCTGCAGCCGCGCACGCATCACCCCGCCGAGCGGGCGATGCACCGCGAGGCTGTGCGCCGGGCGGAAGGTCATCACCTCGTCGAAATACTGGACGCGCTCGGGACCATAAGCGGCCTGACGCGGCAGCCGGATCGTCGCGACGGTGACATAGGCGCTGTCCTCGACCGGCCATTCCACCGACGTATCCTCGATCGGCTGCGTCTCGGCATTCGCCCACAGCTGCGCGCGCAGTTCGAACACCGCGTCGTGCACGTCGAAATAGTCGACCGCGGCGTGGCGGAAGCCGTCCTCGTCGGCATGCGGGTCGAGCTGCCAATCGTCGAGCGCCCGCTGCTCGGGCGCGACGGGGAAGGCGCCGAGCTTGGCGACGTAATCGCCGAAGCGGATCGGGCATTGGCTGAAATAATAATCGTCGAGCGGGTGGCTGAACGGATGGCCGTAGAAATCGAGCGTCGGGCTCGGCCCGCCGGTGACCGCGTTGAGCACCTTGTTGATGTTGCGCGCGAGCGACGAGGCGACGCTCTTCACGCCCTCGGGCAGCGGCGTCGCCGCGCCGATCTTGCCGGCCTGCGACAGGAAGCCCGCGGCGGTGCCGGCGGGGAAGGTGGTGCCGCTTGCCAGCACGAAATCCTGCGTCGGCGCGTCATGGCCGGGCAGTTTCTCGCCCTCGACGCCGAACACCTTGATCGCCATGCCGCGATGCGTCGAGACGCGGTCGCCGAGCCGCTCGCCCGGCCCCTGCGCGAAGCGCACCGCGACCTGGAACGTGCCGCCGCGCGCGAACAGGCCTTGCGCCAGTTCGGGCGGCAGGTCGTCGGCGACGGTGAGTTCGCCGATCACGCAGGCGGTGCTCTTGGCGTGGCTGGCGCGGACGGCATGGCCCTCGCGCTGTTCGACCGTCTGGCTCTCCTTGGTCATGCCGGCGATGATGCCGTCGATCGTCTTCTGTTCGTCGGGCTCGGGCGTCTCGATCCCGGGGGCGTAGCGCAGATAGGTCATGATTGCCTCCGGATCACTTGACGGGCGGGAAGGAGAACAGCTCGGTCTTGATCGACGCGGGCGCGCCCGGCGTGAACCAGTTGGTGTCCTGGATATGGCTGGCGGTGACGTACATCGTGCCGTCGCGCCCTTCTGAGAAGGTGTCGGGCCAGCGCAGCCGGCGGTCGGTCAGCACCGTCTCGACGGTCGACCCGTTGAGCCGCTTGATCGCATAATCGGTCGGCGAGGTGAGATAGAGCACGCCCGCCTGGCTCATCCACAGGCCGTCGGCGACATGCGTCTGCGCGACGGTGGTCACCGCGGCCGCGCGGTCGGCCTCGCTGACCCCGGGGCGCAATTTGGCGGTGTCGATCGCGTAGAGCGTCTTGCCGGTCAGCGCCTGGTAATACAGCGTCTTGCCGTCCTTGGAGATGGCGATGCCGTCCGACGCGAACGCCGGCTGGCGGCCGTCGGGACGGACCAGCGGCTTGCCGTCGATCGCCACCTTGACCGTCTTGTCGATCTGCGTCGAGGCGTGGCCGTCGAGCGCGCGGAAGCTCTTGCCGCTCTCCAGATCGACGACGATGATCGCGCCGCGCGTGCCGGAATCGGTGATGTAGCCGGTCTTGCCGTCGGGCGAGAAGCGGATGTCGTTGAGATAGGTGCCCTGCAGCGCGACGTCGCCGGGGACCGCGATCACCTTGGTGACGCGGTTGCCGGCGAGGTCGATGCGGACGAGCTTGGGCGCGCCCTCAAGGATTTTCTCATTGCCCGGCGCGCCGGGGTCGAGCACCCAGAGGTTGCCGTGGCCGTCGGGAACGATCGATTGCACGCAGACGAAATAATCGCCGACCGGCAGTTCGTTGGCGCGCGCGTTGCGCCAGCTGTTCCACTTGGCGTCGGGATAGGGACGCAGCGAGCCGTCCTTCATCACCTCGGCGACCGAAATCGGCGCATCGTCGGTCCAACGCGGGAAGTTGACGAAGCGGCGGCCGTCGGCGGTCACCGCGACGCCGGTCGCCTGATGGTCGAATTGCGCGACCTGGGTCAGGCGGCTGTCGCGCCCCTGCGCCTGGGCGACGCCGACGGCCGCCGCGGCGACGAGGCCGATCGCGGCGATACCGGCGGCAAAGGGGGCGACTTTCTTCATGGGCAAACTCCGGTCGATACTATCGGTGAGCGCAGCGGGATCGCCGGCGAACAGGTTGAGCAGGTGGCGCGCGACCGCATCGGGGTTCTCGCGCTGCGGGAAATGGCCGACGCCGGCGAGATGGACCTTCGCGAACGGGCCGGTGAATTTGGCGGGAACGTCCCGCGACGCGCTCGGCGGATTGATCCCGTCGGCGTCGCCCTGGATGTACATCGCGGGCAGCGACAGCGTGCGCGTCGCCTTGACCTTGTCCTCGAGCCACTGGCTGCGCGGATCGGGCTCGGCCTCGTCCCAGCGCGCGCGATAGCTGTGCAGCGTCACGTCGACCCAGTCGGGATTGTCGAACGACCGCGCGACGCGCGCGAAGGTCGCCTCGTCGAACCAGCCGGGCGGTGACCAATTGACCCAATGGATGTGCGCGAAGCCTTTGCGGTCGTCGCGCACCGCCTGCGCGCCGCGCGCGGTCGCCATGAACCAGTGATACCATTGCCGCTGCGCCTGTTCGAACGGCGGGGTCGGCATGCCGCCGAGCCGCGGCGGGGTCGACAGCATCGCCAGCCGCACGATCCGCTCGGGCCAGCCGACCGCGAGCGCCTCGGCGGTGTTCGATCCCCAATCGTGGCCGGCGACCATGAAGCGCGCGATGCCGAGCGCGTCCATCAGCGCGATGGCGTCGATCGCCAGCATCGCGCTGTTGCCGGTGCGCGGTGCCGCGGCATCGGCGAAGCGGGTGGCGCCGAAGCCGCGCAGGGTCGGCACGATCACCCGGAATCCCGCCTCGGCCAGCACCGGCGCCACCGCGTCCCAGGTAGATGCATCGTCGGGCCAGCCATGTATCAGCAAGATCGCGGGCGCATCGCGTTCGCCCAATTCGCGATAATCGATGATCAGATCATCACGGGCGACCGTCGGCATGGCGTTCTTTCTGTTACGTCACCGTCGACAACCGTCGATCAACTCGCGCGTTCCGATTTTAATCTGAATCAATAAAACATATTGGCCGGGAACGACGGGCCAAGGCTGCCGTTCTGGCCGCTACACCCGGCATCGGCGTACGGCCGGTTCGCCCCCGGCAGGAAAGGCCGCATCATGGCTCGGCAACGCTATCGTCCCCCGCACGACTTCGGCCTCGGTGGGGTCGCGATCGGCAACGAATTCCAGTTCGCCACCGACGACCAGGCCGAGGCGACGCTGGCCGCCGCCTGGGATGCCGGCGTGCGCTATTTCGACGTGTCGCCCTGGTACGGGCTCGGCCTCGCCGAGCGGCGCTTCGGCCGCTTCCTCGCGCGCAAGCCACGCGACGAGTTCGTCCTCTCGTCCAAGGTCGGCAAATTGCTGCGCGCCAGCCGCGACCATCAGGCGAAACGCTATTTCCCGTTCACCAATTCACCCAATACGCCGCATTTCGATTACAGCGCCGATGGCGTGCTGCGCTCGATCGACGACAGTCTGCAACGGCTCGGGCTCGACCGGCTCGACATCGTCTTCGTCCACGACCTGTCGCCCGACAACGATTTCCTGCCCGACGATTGGGAGACATTGTGGACCGTCGCGGAGCGGGGCGCCTTCCCGGCGCTGACCCGGCTGCGCGAGGAGGGCGTGATCGACGGCTGGGGGATGGGCGTGAACTGCCCGCAGCCGATCCTGCGCTGCCTCGAGGTCGCCGACAGCGACGTGCATCTGCTCGCCAGCCAATATTCGCTGGTCGATCACGCCAATGCGGTCGAGCAGGTGCTGCCCGCGGCGCGCGCGGCGGGGGTGAGCTTCGTCGTCGGTTCGGCGCTCAACGCCGGCTTCCTGGGCGGCGAACCGCGCTACAATTACGGCGCCGACAATATGGTGATTGCCGCCGACAAACGCGACAAGCTCGCGACGCTGCGCGCGGTCGCGGGACGGCACGGCGTCGATTTGGTCGCCGCGGCGCTGCAGTTCAGCCTGGCGCCCGACGTCGCCGCGGCACTGATCGTCGGCACCGCCAGCCCGGCGCATATCCTCGCCGACCATGCCGCGTTGCGGGCGAAGATCCCTGCCGGCTTCTGGGACGAATTGCGCGCGACCGGCGTGCTCCATCCGGATGCGGCGGTCCCGCCGGCATGATACCGATCCCGGGCGAACACGGCCCCCGTCGTGTTCGCCCGGGATCGGCCGCACCTCAATGGACCGCGACGCCCTCGTCGACGAGCCCGAAACTTTCCTCCAGCGTGGCGATCGACATGCTCAGGTGAGCCGCCGGCAAAGCCAGCCCCATCCGATCCATGATCATCAGGGCACGTTCCATCAGGGACAAAGCATCGAAACTGTCGGTCATCGTTCGTATCCATTGGCCCGGGTTAGGGCTGAGCGGCGCCTACGCAACATAAGCGCCGCCCACCAACGAACTTAGCCAATGATTGTAAGTGATTGCGTGACGAACCGATGATAGCTTCGTCATGATTAACGTCATCGTAAGCATGTAAACGCCAAACAACTTGCAGAGGCAAGAGCTTTCGCCGTCCTGATGTGGCAAGATCATCGTCAGATCCCGCTTATGCTCTCCATCCGACCATGACGATTATCAGAAACAGTCCCTTCTGCACGCCGTGGCATTGACCGGCCGGCATACGGTCCATATACGAATCGTATAGCCGAAAGGGACGAAGAAATGGGTATCGTCAAGATCGACGACGCACTGCACGCACAAGCGCGCCGCGCCAGCACGACGATGTGCCGCTCGATCAACGCGCAAGCCGAATTCTGGATGAAGATCGGCATGCTCGCCGAGGCCAATCCGACGCTGTCGTTCAACGATATCGTCGCCACGCAGCTGTCGGTCCGCGCGGCGGCAGCCGCCTGATGGTCAAGACTCCCGACGAACTGGCGCTGATGCGCATTGCCGGCCGGCTGCTCGCCTCGGTCTTCGAGATGCTCGACGCGCAGGATCTCGCCGGCATGTCGACCTTGCAGATCAACGACATGGTCGAACGCTTCATCACCGTCGACCTCGCCGCGCGGCCGGCGAGCAAGGGCCAATACGGCTTTCGCTTCGTGCTCAACTGCTCGATCAACCAGGTCGTCTGCCACGGCGTCCCCGACGCCGACGAGATCGTCCGCGACGGCGATATCATCAACCTCGACATCACGCTGGAGAAGAACGGCTTCATCGCCGATTCCAGCAAGACCTATCTGGTCGGCGACGCCCCCGCCGCGGCGAAGCGGCTGGTCCGCGTCGCGCAGGAGGCGATGTGGGCGGGGATCCGCCAGGTCCGCCCCGGCGCGCATGTCGGCGACATCGGCTTCGCGATCGAGCGCCACGCCCGCCAGAACGGCTATTCGGTGGTGCGCGAGTTCTGCGGCCACGGCATCGGCCGCGACATGCACGAGGAGCCGCAGGTGCTCAATTTCGGCCGGCGCGGCGCGGGCGTACGGCTGCGCGAGGGCATGACCTTCACGATCGAGCCGATGGTCAACCAGGGCAGCCGCAGGGTCTCGACCCGCGACGACGGCTGGACGGTGGTGACCGACGACGGCAAGCTCTCCGCGCAATTCGAGCACACCGTCGCGGTCACCCACGACGGCGTCGAGGTCCTGACCCTGCGCCGCGACGAGACGCAGGCGGGGTAGGGGACGGTGCCGGGCTGCCCGGTCGGCGTACCTGCGCTCGATCCGCCCCGACCCGTCAGCTCAGACCTGGTCCTTCAGGTCGAGGATCGGATGCCAGGTACACGACGTCGACGTGAGTTCGACGGCGCTCGAGCAGATTCGCCCGGCTTCCGCTATGTTCGCCAGCGTCGCTGTACGCCCCGGCTCGAGGATCACGATCTTGCGCCGGCCCGCGCTTTCCAGCGCGAAGTGGCAATTGCCGGTGCTGCTTGTCACGCAGCGGACTTGCAGAAGATGGCGATTGCCATCGTAATCGGTCGCCGTGGCGAGCTTCGTACCGGGATGATAGGCAAACGACAGCCTGAGATCCGGCCGCGGCAATGCCGCTGCCGTCAAAGCGACCGCGCCGAATATGGTCGCAACCACCAATGATCGCCGGATCGAAATCATAAGCCCCCCATTCCAGTCGAAAGAGTGATCGGACTCGACCGGTTTGTCGAGCGTGATGACCGCATCGCGCAGCCGCCATTCAGGTGGTGCGGTCTATCGCCGCGGGATCAGGATTTGATGGAGCGAATGATGACCGTGCTGATCACCGCTTTGGCCTTGGCCGCGACCGGCGCGGGCGCACAGATGCCGGCGCGCGACTATCCGAGCTGTGACCTGCGCGCGCAGCATACGCTCGTCGGCGCGCCCGGTGGATCGAGCGGGGACCGGGGGCAGGCGCATGTCGCGCTGCGCGCCAACATCCTGCAGGCCGACATCGGCAACGCCCGCAAGGCACGCCGGCTGACCCAGCCGCAGGCCGATATGCTGTGGCAACGCGTGGAGCGCGTGCGTCACGGCAGCGACGGCTTCACGCGACAACAGGGCTTCCTCAGCGCAGGCGAACGAGCCTCCTACGATCGCGCGCTGGACGCCGTCGCCACCCGCCTCTGCCGGCGGTGATCCGGCGCGGCCGCGCTCAGCCGCGGGCGAAGATCGTCGCGGCGCCCGAGGCGACCGACGCGAGCCGGGCGACCGCGGCGTCGTAAGCGGCGGGCATCTGCGTCATCGCCGCCATCGCACGATCGATGTCGTTGAGACTGCCCCGCGCGGCATCGTGATCGTCCGCGCCATGCTGCCGCTCGGCGCGGCGCAGGATCGCGCGCACCTCATTGGCGAGCGCACGCGCGTCATTGGCGAAGGCGGCGTCGTCGGCGCCATCGTCCGGATGCGCCGCAGCGCCGCGCCGGCCGGCCTCGCTCCGCGTCCGGGTCGCGGTGCCCGCGGCGGGGGTCACCTGCGCTTCGCTGCGGGCGGCGTTGCCGGTCGCGCCGGCGGGGTCCTGCGGCACGTCCTCGGCCGGCGCGGGGGTCGGCGTCAGATTGGCCCCGCCGACGATCGTGACCTCGGTGCCCTGTACCGCGAAGGCGGTGCCGCCGGCCCCGACATATTCCTGCACCGCTTCGGCCAGTTCGCGCGCGATCTGCGCCGCGGCCTGGGCGAGCTTCTCGGCATCGGCGGCATGGAGCAGCTTGAGCAGGTGCAGCCGCGTCTTCAGTTCGGCGATCCTGGCGGCCGCGCGCGCCTTGCCGCCATCGCTGCCGCTGCGCCGTACCGCGTCCAGCGTCGCCAGCGCCTCGCTCGCGGCCTGCGCCGTGCCCTCGGCCGATCCGATTCCCAGGACCTCGGCCGCGGTTACCGGTGCGACGCGGTCATGCGGGATCGGGGCGATCGCCGTCAGCGTGGACCTGGCTAGCTTCATGGACCGTCACCCCATCGTCACCCGTCCATTATAGCGGGATCGCCGTGCCCGCGGAAACGCGCCGCCTCAGACCGTCCCGTAGACGTCGCGCCCACCCGCGGCCGCGCCTGCGGCGAGATTGGCGCGCGCCTGTTCGATCGAGGCGGTCGTCTCGTCGCCCTTGCCGACGACGATGCCGGCCGAGGCGGTGAGCGGCCCGATCACGTCGCCGCTGCCGCGCAGCTTCAACCGCCGCGCGTGGAACGCGTCGAGCGCCTCCTCCGCCAGCGCCCGCGCCATCGTCAGCGCGACGTCGCGCAGCACGACGATGAATTCATTGCCGCTCCACCGGATCAATTCCTCGTCCGGAAAGCTCTCGCGCAGCGTCGCCGCGAAGGCGCTGAGCACGTTGTTGCCGACCGAACGGCCATAACGCGCGTTGATCCCGACCAGCCCGTCGATCCCGAACAGGATCATCACATACGACCGTCCCGACAGCGCGACTTCGCGGAACAGCCGCTCCCCGCCGGCCTGGTCGAGCGCCGCGGTGAGCCCGTCGCGCTCGTGCCCGGTGACGCGCGGCGCGCCACCGGTGATCGCGTCGCGCAACCGGGCGAGCTCGCCACGCAGGTCGGCGAGTTCGCGCTCGGCCTGCGCCAGCCGCGCAACGATCGCATCCTGGTCGACCGGCACGCGGCCACCCGCCGCGCCGATATCCGCGCCGAGCGTGCGGGTGAGGTCGTGGGCGTCCGCGGCGAGCGATCCCAGCTCGTCCGCCTGCATCGCAACGTTGCGCTCGCGCCAAGTGACTTCCGGCGGCCCGTCGCGACAGTAGCGGTCGATCAGCATCGTCGCGGTATCCGCGGTCAGCCGCAGCCCGCCGTCGGTATGCTCGTCGATGTCGCGCGCCAGCGGCGAATGCGGATTGGCGACGTAGCGGCTGGCGAGATCCTGATAGGCCGGACTCGGGTCCAGCCGGTGCCGTTCGAGAAATGCCAGGGCCTCGCGGGCAAGGTCGAACGACGGCATCGTGACGGGTGCTTTCGATAGGACCGTTTTGGAGATAGGACAGCTGCCCTGACGCGAGATATCGTGCCCAGATGCGGCAGGCAACATCCTGGGTTATGGAAACATCGTGCCTGACACGATGGGCGGCGGGCAAGCCCTCATCCAGGATAGTGTAGCGGCCGTTCACCCCTTTTACGCGGCATCCTCCTTGATTGTCATACGTTTAGTCGAAAACCGCAGGCGCATTCCGCAGCGGCGGGGGCCTTCGACGGGCCGCAACGGGAGCATGACGTGATGCGGCCAGGCCTGTATGTCCCGATCGCGCTGGCGATGGCGCTGGCCGCATGCGGCGATGGCGACGGCGGCAGCGACGCCGCCCCGATCGGCAGCCCCGCACCGACACCGACACCGGTGCCGGCCCCTACGCCGACACCGACCGCGACGCCGACCCCGACCCCGGCGGTGACCGCGGTCGACCAGCGCGTCGTCGCCAGTTTCGACAATCCATGGGCGATGGTGTTCCTGCCCGACGGGCGGATGCTGGTCACCGAGAAATCGGGGCAGCTCCAGCTCGTCACCCAGACCGGCGGCAAGACGCAGGTCGCCGGGGTGCCGCGCGTCACCTTCTCGGGCCAGCTCGGCCTGCAGGACGTCGTGCTCGACCCCGGTTTCGCGAGCAACGCGCGGATCTGGATCAGTTATGCCGAGCCCGCCAGCGGCGGCCAGCAGCTCGCCGTCGCGCGTGCGACGCTCGATCTCGCCACCACGCCGCGGCTGACCGACCTGGCGGTGATCTGGCGCGCGACGCCGGCGACCACCGGCGGGCAGCTGGGTGCGCGGCTCGCCTTCGCGCCCGACGGCGGGACGTTGTTCGTCACCAGCGGCGAGCGCCAGCAGGGCACGCCGGCGCAGGATCTGTCGGGGACGCTCGGCAAGATCGTGCGGATCACCCTCGACGGCAGCGCCGCATCGGGCAACCCCTTCGCCGCGACCGCCGGCGCGCGTGCGGAGATCTGGTCGCTCGGCCATCGCAATCCATATGGCCTGGTCTTCGCGAGCGACGGCCGCCTGTTCGAATCCGAGATGGGACCGGCGGGCGGCGACGAGTTCAACCTGATCGAGGCGGGCAAGAATTACGGCTGGCCGCGGGTGTCGGAGGGCGACAATTACGACGGCACGCCGATCCCGCGCCACGCCACCAATCCCGCCTATACGCCGCCCCTGGTCAGCTGGACGCCGGTGATCGCGCCCGGCGGGATGATCCAGTATCGCGGCACCGCCTTTTCCGGCTGGACCGGCGACTTCCTGCTCGCCGGGCTGGCGCAACAGGGCATCGTCCGCGTCCGGGTGTCGGGCAGCACCGCCAGCGAGGTCGCGCGCATCGGCCTCGGCAACCGCATCCGCGAGATCGAGGAAGGGCCGAACGGCACGCTCTGGGTATTGCGCGACGGATCCGGGGGCGCGCTGGTCCAGCTGACGCCGCGATAGGGGATACGAGGCGCCGTTACGTCGACGACCGCTCCGTCGCGCGCCGCGCCAGGCTGGCATAACAGCCGGACAGCGACTCCGCTTCGCCGGTCTCGATGCGGTTGCAGACCGCATCGACCGGCCGGATCGGCAACGATCCGACGACGATGCTGGGGTTGAAGACCATGCCGCCGCGCGCCGCGGCATCGCCGTCGTCCGCCCACGCGCCCCCGAGATTGCGCCGGATCACCTCGCCGACATAGCAGGCCACGCCGATCACCAGATCGGCGACGTCCGCCGGATCGACCCTCTTCTGGTGAAGCCCTTCGAGAAATGCATCCATCTGACCGATGCCCGCTTCGGAATAGTCCAAAGCGCTGCCCGTATCATCCTGATAATATGCGACGAATTCCTCCGCCTGCTCCTGTATCCCTGCCCGATCCACGCCGTCCCCCCGGATATCCGCGATGATCCTCATTATAGCGGCGACGCGCGACGCGCCGGCCTTTGGCCGCGCACTCGTTCAGGAACGATGTCATGTCGGTCGCGTAATGCTGACCACCAGCCCATTTCCGGGTGCGGAGAGATATTCATGAAAATCAGCACGATCCTGGGCGCCATCGGCATGATCGCCGCCACCCTCGGCACGGTCGGCACCGCCGACGCGCAGCGCCGCGACCACGACCGCGATCGCGGCCGCTACGAGCATCGCGACCATCGCGGTCCGCACGGCATGCGTCACGATCGCGGTCGCCGCTTCGAGCGCAACCGTCACGACCGCTGCCGCACCGTGATCCGCCACGACCGTCGCGTCCGCGTCTGCCGCTGACCGGATCGGGAGCCGGCGACCCTCGCGTCGCCGGCTCCCCTGCAGTTACCGCACCGCGCTGCGCAGCCCGGCGGGGAGCTGGTCGATCGGGCAGTAACGATAGGATGTCGCGGGGCCGCGCGTCGCCAGCGTGAAGGTCAGCGCATCGGCGACGGTCACCGTCTGGCGCTCGACGAAGCGGGGGGCGGGGCCGGCACCCGCGTCGATGCACGACTGGCTGACGGTATAGCGATTCCCCTTGCGCGACAGCACCCGGGCGCGACAGGCGCGGGTATGTGCGGTGCTGAGGCCGCGGCCGTCATATTGGCGGATCTCGGCGTTAGCCGGATCGCGGCAGCTCGCGCCTTTCATAACGTAGATGCCGGGCTTGAGCCGGTAGACGCCGCCCGGCTTGGGCGAGGGATCGACGCTGGCCCAGGCGCCGGTCGCGGCGAGTAGCACCAGCAGCGGCGCGGCGATCGTCATGCGTGTCATACATCCTCCTTGGTTGCCTGATGGATAAACCCGGCAAGCCGGACCGCGGCTCAATTGCGTCATGGCTGTTTCGAGTGCATATAATGAGCAGGGAGTGCACTCATGCTAGCCGCGTTTCTCGACGATATCCGCGATCACGACATGATCGCCCCGCGCCGCATGGCGGACCGGCTGCGGCTGCCGATGGCGCGGCTGGCGCGGCTGGCGCACGTCAACCGCAACACGATGGCCGCCAAGCCGGAGAGCCCGGCGGTGCAGGCCAAGCTCGGCGAGATCGCGCGGATCATCGCGCGCGCGGCGGAATTGTCGGGCGACGAAGGCAAGGCGATCATCTGGTTCCGGCACCAGCCGATCGCCGGTTTCGGCAAGACCGCCGAGGAACTGGTCGAGGCGGGGGAGGCCGCGGCAGTGCTGTGGACGCTCGAGACGATGGACCAGGGCGTCTATGCGTGACGGGTCGCTGAGCTGACCGACGCATGGCCGTTCCGCTCCACCCGCTCGCCGCGCGCTATTGGCGGATGCTCGGCGTCCGCTGGCAGGGACAGCCGTTCGACAGCGGCGCGCATCTGACCGGCGGACGCTGGAACCCGCCCGGCATGGCCGCGCTCTATCTGTCCGCCGACTACAATACCGCGATCCGCGAGATGCATCAGGATCTGGTGCGGCCGGGGACACTGGTCGCCTATGATCTGGTCGCGACGGCAATCGCCGACCTGCGCGACGCCGATCCGGCGATCCTCGATTGCCAATGGCGCCGCATCTTCAAGCTGGACGGCGGCATCCCGCCGAGCTGGACGCTGGCGCAGACGCTGCGCGACGCCGGGGCCGAGGGCGCGCTGGTGCCGTCGGTCCAGCATCGTGGCGGCACCAATCTGGTGCTGTGGCGCTGGCACGACGCCCGCATCGCCGGCGAAGGCGCGGCGCTGACCCTGCTCGATCCCGAGGCGGTGCTGACCGGCCGCTAGCGCGACGGCCGGCGTCGCCGCAGGACATCGTCCGCGCGATGCCGCCAATAGCCGACCGCGCCGCGCAGCTTGTGGCGCAGGCGGAAGGCGTAGAAGGCGCGGATGCCGCCATGGGTGGTGACGGGATCGGTGAGATCGCGGCGCAGGTCGGCGATGTCGCGTGCCAGCGCGCGCCGGATGCGCGGATCGCGCCAGTGCTTGGCGTAGAGCGCACCGTCGCCGAAGCCATAGCCGGCGAGCAATGCCGTCTCCTCGTCGAGCCGCCGGCGGCCGTGATGGTGGTCGACGACGAAACGGTGATCGTAGTGCAGCGCGATATCCTGGCGCATCGCGCGGACGAGGAAATCGGTGTCCTCCGCGGCGACGAACGGCGCGCCGGCACCGAAGCGCGCGTCGAACGCGCCGACCCGCCGCGGCACGTCGGCGGTGAAGGCGAGGTTGGCGCCCATCACGAAGCCGCCGGGAAAGCTGCCCGCGGGCGCGGTCATCGGATGATCCTCCAGCTTCACCGTCACCGGCAGATCGGCGGGATCGCCGAGCAGGATGCGCCCGCCGATGATCGCCGGCCCCGCCACCTCGGCGAACGCCTGGACCAGCGCGGGGAAATAGTCGGCGTGGAGGACGCAATCGTCGTCGGTCATCGCGACGATCCGCCCGCGCGCCCGGGCGAGGCCGAGGTTGCGGGCGCGGGCGAGGCCGGGCCGCGCCTCGTGCAGCCGATGGACGGGGAAAGGCGGCCGCCACGCCGCCAGCCGTCGCGGCGTATCGTCGCGCGAGCCGTTGTCGACGAGGATCACCTCGACCGCCAGCGCCGGGGCCGCCGCAACCGCCCGGTCGATCGAGGCGAGCGTCGCGGCCAGCGACGCGCTGCGGTCGCGCGTGCAGACCAGCAGGCTGACATCGGGACGCACGCCGCTCACCCCGCGTCGCGCAGCCGTTCGGCGAGGACGTGCGCCTCCGCCATCGTCGCCGCGGTCGCGACCGGCGTGGCGGCGGGCCAAGCGGCGGCATAAGCGGCGATCTTGCCGTAGTCGTTATCGAGCACGACGTGCGGAATGCCGAGCAGATCGGCGAGGATATGGCCGTGCAGCCGGTCGGTGACGATCACCTCGCCCTGCGCGAGCAGCCGCAGGCCGCGCGCGACGCGCGCCTGCGCCTGCGCCTCGCGCGCCGCGACGCCGGTACCGGCGGGCAGATCGGGATCGTCGTCGAGCCAGTCGACGACGCGCGCCGGTGCCGCTGGCGCGCCGCCATGATCGCGACGTTCGTCGTCGCTGCGCAACAGCATCAGCAGCGCGACCTCAGCCGCGCCGCGCGGCTGCGCCCCCAGCGCGATCGCGGAATCGGGCACGAGATCGACGGGGCAGGCGATCCGCGCGGTGGCGAAGGCGTGGCTGCGCGCATCGCGGACGTAGAGCGTGAAATCGGGATGTTCCGCGGCGAGCGCGGCGAACCGCCCGGCCCTGGCGGGATCGCGGAAGTGGATCGATTGCGGCAATTGCACCACCGGCCGGTCGCGCACCGTCGCCAGCAGATGTTCGCGGAAATGCTGATGATGCGGCCAGATGTCGCCGAGATTGCCGCCGCCATGCAGGAACAGGGTGCCGCTCGGGCAGGCGCGGCGGAAGGCGTCGGCATCGAAGTCGTGCCATGTCGACACGTAGACAGGTCCACAGCCGGTGATGTGGCGGAGCATCGCCAGCTCGCCGAGCCAGATCGCACTGTCGCCAACATTGGCGTGATCGGGAAAATCGACCAGCGCATAAGGCGCGCCGGCGCCGACGTGCGTGCGATAGCAGGCGTCGAGCACCGCCAGCGGTGCGGGCGCGGTCATGCCGCGAGCACCGCACGATCGGCGCCGGCCGCACGATAGAGCGCCTCGCACCGGTCGAGCCATATATCGCGGGTGAACATCCGCTCGACCCGCGCGCGCGGCACGAGGCGGGGGATGGCGAGCGCCGTCCCGATCGCTGCGGCGAGCGCGGCGACGTCGCCGGCGGGGGCGAAGGCACCGGCCTCGCCGATCACCTCGCGCGCGGCGCCCTGGTCGAAGGCGGCGACGGGCAGACCGCACGCCATCGCCTCCGCCGCGACGAGACCGAACGGCTCGTCCCAGCAGGGGGTGAACAGAAATACCGAGGCGCGCGCCATCTCCGCCGCGAGCGCCGCGCCGGCGAGATGGCCGCCGTAGCGCACCGTAGGCCCAAGCAGCGGCGCGACCTCGGCGGCCCAATAATCGGGGTCCTCGACCGGTCCGAACAAGGTGAGCGGCACGCCGGCACGCAGCGCCGCCTGCGCGGCGAAATGCGGCCCCTTGTTGGGGGTCATCCGCCCGCACCAGAGCGCGCTGCCGTCGCCCTGCGGCGAAAAGCGCCACGCATCGGCATCGATGCCATTGTGCAGCACCGACGCCTGCGCCGGCGCGCCCTCGGGCCACCAGGCGGCAAGCTGCGTCGCCGAGGTGACGGTGAGCCGATGCCCCGGCGTCGCGCTGGCGCGGACGAACCAGTGCAACGCATCATAGGGCGGCACGTGCAGCGAGGTGACGGTCGGCGTCACCGCGGTGCGCCGCGGCTCGATCGCGAACCGGTGCAGGCTGTTGTTGTGGACCACGTCATAGCCGCCCGCCGAGATCCTGTCGCAGGCGGCGGCATAGCCGGCGTCGAGATGCGCGATCAGCGGCGCCGAGCCGCGATGCTCCGCCCAAGGGAAGACGCATTCGTAATGTTTCGCCACGACGGGATCGATCGCGAAGCGCGGATCGCTGTCGCCCGAGGCAAACAAAGTGACGTCATGGCCGCGCGCCTCCAGGCCCGCGGCGAGCTGCCAGCAATGCGCCTCCATGCCGCCCGCGAAGGGCTGCGCGATGCGCTGACGGACATGGGCGAGGATCGCGATCCTCATGCCGCGGCGCGCGCCTCGAGCTGGCGGATGACGCTCGCTGTATTGGCATAGGGCTGGTGGCTCTGCTGGCCGGTGAGCGCGAAATCCTCGGGGCCGGGACGGCGCAGGATGCGCACCGGCCGGCCGGCGGTGTCGTCGACCAGCCCCATCAGGCGGAAGGCGTGCAGCCAATGGCCCATGGTGCGATAGCCCCATTTCGCCTCGAACAATTCGGCGTTGCGCACGACGCTGTCGAGATGATGGACCGGCGGCATATGGTGCGGGTGATATTGGTGATAGGCGCGCCCGCCCTTGATCCACGCGATCTCCACGCCGGCCTGGTCGAGCGTCTTGCCGAAATCGGTGTCCTCGCCGCCATAGCCGACATAGCGTTCGTCGAACCCGCCGATATCGAGGAAGGTCGCGCGCCGCATCGCGAAGTTGAGCGACCAGAAGCAGCGATAGTCGTTGCAGCGCTCGACGCCCTGCGGCGGGGGGCCGCGGCGGTCGGAATGGCGCACCGCAAGCGCCTCGAACCGGTCCATCGACAGATCGGCCTCGGTCGCCCCGCCGGGCAGATAGAGCACTTCGCCCATCAGCAACGCGTCGGTGTCGGCGAGGAAGCCGGCATAATCGGCGACCAGATCGGGCGTCGGGATGCAATCCATGTCGAGGAAGACGATCCCTTCGCCCTGCGCGCTGCGCGCCGCGGCGTTGCGCGCTGCGGCGAGCGGCAGCGCGTCGGCGACGACGTGCATCTGGCGGATCGGGAAGGGGGCGGCGGGCAGCTCATAGGCCTCCGCCTGCATCACCGCGACGATCAGCTCGACCGGCATCTGGCGCTGCCGCGTCAGGCCATGGACGAGATTGACGAGATGATCGGGCCGCCCCTTGGCGAGCGTGACGACGGAGATGGAGGTCATAGCGGGTTCCATGAAAGAGGCAGGCTGGGGTGCGTGAGGGTCGTGGGACTTGGGAGATTGCCCCCAATATCCGTCACCCCGGACTCGTTCCGGGGTCCACCGAGCCGCAGGCGTGCGCTCGCCCTTCCAGCCGCGCACCGCGCCGCAGAGTGGACCCCGGAACGAGTCCGGGGTGACGGGGTGGATGGGGCGGGGGTCATGCCCGCTCGGGTGCGGGAGCAGGGCGGACCGCCTGCGGCGTCCACAACCGGTCGCTCAGCGCCTCCAGCCAGCGCGCCGCATCCTCGGCGGGCGCGTCGGCGATCATCGCGCGCTGCGCTGCCGGACGGTGGCCGGCGCGCGTCTCGGCGAGCGCCGCGGTCCAGCCGCCCGCCGACGAGGGCAGATGCGGCCGCACGCAGGCGACGCCCGCCGCGGCGAGCGCCTCGGCCTTGCGATGCTGTTCGTCGAAATAGCGCCATTCGGGCACCGCCAGCCACGGCCGCCCCGCGGCGAGGATCTGCTGGCAGGTGGTGTTGCCGGTCGAGGCGATGACGATGTCCGCCGCGGCGATATGGTCGGCGGCATCGTCGACCCAGCCGCGATGCTCGAGATTGGCGGGCTCGGTGGCATGCCAGTCGCGCTGCACCGGGCCGATCGTGATCCAGCGCGCGGCCGGCGTCGCGCGCGCACCGACGCCGAGCGGCGCGGCCGCGAACCCGCCGCCCCCGCCGCCCGCGACGACCAGGATCATCTCCTCGTCCGGCGCGACGCCGATCCGCTGCCGCGCCACCTCGCGCTCGGGGACGCGAATATCGACGCCGAGCCCGCCGGCGAAGCACGTCTTGGCGCGCATGGCCGCATCCCATTCGGGCTGGGCGAGCGCGGCGTGGAACGGCGCGAGCAGCCCCGCCGCGCCGTCATAGGCGGCGCGATGACCGGGATCGCCGCGGTCGCCGTGCTGGAGGATCTTGACGTGCGGCACCGAGCAGATGCGGGCGAGCTGCGCGATCTCGGCGGAGACGTCGCAGATCATCAGCGCCGGGTCGGCCGCGTCGAACCAGTTCGCCAGCGTCGCCATCGCGCGGCGGATGCCCGGCCAGCCCAATGGCGCGCAATGCAGCGTGTCGGGCGTCGCCACCCAGTCCATCGCCCCCGCCTCGTCGCCGCTCGGCTCGAACAGCGAGGGCAGGCGGACGATCGCGACGTGCGGCGGGAGCGCCGGGAAGATATCGTCGCGCGCACAGAACAGCGTCAGCGGCCGGGTCGGCGGCAAGGCGTTGGCGATCGCCGCGCAGCGTTCGGCATGGCCGCGTCCCTGATGATGGACGAAATAGCCGAACGGCCTCACGCCGCCTGCGCCAGCGGCGGGGTGGCGGACGCGACGAGGCCGAGCCGGTCGAGCCCCTCGACGATCCCCGCCGCATGATGCGCGCTCGCCCGGTACAGACCGGCGCGCGCAGGCAGATCGGCGAGCTCGTCGCCGGCATTGCCGACGACGATCGCCTGACCGCAGGCGGCGAGCATGTCGGCGTCGTTGCCGCTGTCGCCTGCCGCGATACACTGACCGAGCGACCAGCCGTGGCGCGCGGCATAGAAAGCGATCGCCGCGGCCTTGCCGCCCGCCGGTGCAAGCACGTCGATCAGTTCGCCGTGCGAGAAGATCACCCGCGCGCCGAGCCCCGCCGCAGCGAGCGTGCCGCGGATCGCCGCGGCATCCGCCGCGGTGCCGAAGAAGCTCAGTTTGTGCGGCCCTTCGGTCGCGACCGGCTGCGGCGTCACGCCGAGCGGTGCCAGCGCGCGCACCACCGCGGCGCGATCCCAGCCGGCGTCGAGCGCGCGCGCATAATCGGCGCAGCCGCGCCAGCCGCCGGCACCGTCGGACAGCAGCAGCCGCGTCCCGACATCGACGATATAGGCATCGGGCTCGGGCAGCTGCCAGCGCGCCAGGATCGCCTGCGCCGCCTCGATCCCGCGCCCGGTGGCGACGACGAAACCGAGCGGTGTTGCGCCGCGCCATGCGGCGAAGGCCGCGGCGCCGTCACTGCAGCCGGTCAGCGTATGGTCGATGTCGCAGGCAAGCAGCCGCGGCGCGGCGATGTCGCGATAGATCGCGACCGAGGCGGCGGCATAGTCCGTCCAGCAATAGGCGCCGACCCGCGTGCGGCCGGCGTGCGCGAGCGCGGCGTGGCGGACGGGATCGCCGATGATCGCGCGGCAGGCGCGGGCGATGCCGGCATCGTCGCGCGGATCGATCAGCACGCCATGGTGCAGCCGCGCGACGATCTCGGCGGGGCCGCCGTTGCGCGTCGCCACCACCGGCACGCCCGCCGCGGCCGCCTCGATCAGCGTCAGCCCGAACGGCTCGTGCAACGCCGGATTGACGAACACCCCGCCGTGCGCGGCGCGGTCGTAGAGCGCGGCGACATCGGCCGCGTCATGCCGCGGCGGCAGCGCGATCCGCCCGGCGAGCGCCGGGTTCGCGGCGAGCCGGTGCAGCTCGGCGAGCACCGCGGCTTCCTCGCCGACGGCATGATCGTGACGTCCGGCGAGGATGACCAGATTGGCCTGTGCCCGCAGCGCCGCATCGCCGGCATAGGCGCGGACCAGCGCGGCGAGGTTCTTCTTGGCGACCGGCCGCGCCACCGCGAACAGGATCGGCAGGTCGGGCCGGTCGAGCCAGTCGCCGAGCCGGTCGGCGAGCGTGTCGGCATCGTTGGCGCCGGCCGCGTCGCGCTGCGGCACGCCGGGCGGCAGGCAGTGGATACGCCCCGTCACCGCCACGTCATAGCCGCCGATCTGCCGCTCCGCCTCGTCGCGGGTCGACACCAGGATCGCCGCGGCGCCGGCGATCGCGGCACGCTCGGCGTCGATCCGCGCGTCGAGCCCCTCGCCATCCAGACCGGCCGCGCGCTTGTCGATGCCGAGCGCGTGCGGCGTATAGGCGAAGGGGATGCCGAACCGCGCGTGCGCGGCGCGCGCGACCGCGGCGGCATCGGCGAAATGCGCATGGATCACGTCGGGCAGCCGCGGCAGCGCCGCCAGATGCGCGCAGAATGCCGCGGTGAACGCGGGCAGCTCGGCGTCGAGCGCCTCCTTCTCCAGATAGGCCGCCGACCCGGTCGCGATCCGGTCGATCGTCACCTTGGCGTCGAGCGTCTCGCGCGCGCGCGCATGGCAGGGGTCGAGCCGCGCATCGGCGAACCGGCGGGTGACGATCGAAACCTGGTCGACATCGTCACGCCGCGCC
>NZ_CP009573.1 GCF_000764535.1 Sphingomonas taxi
GCTGCGACGCGCATCGTCGCCGGGATCGGTTCCTCCGCGATGGGAGCGAACAGGGACGCAAGGGCTCGCGCCTGCTCCGCCTGCTCCCGCAAACGGGCATGCACGTCCGGCTGGCCTTCAAGGTAAGCGTCGACCAGACGCTGCCGCTCGGGCGACAGCCTGCCATCGATCCACGCGGCCAGATCGTCTTCTCCGATCGGGCTGGTCATCGAATACTCCTTAATCGTGGCCGTTCATCCTCCTGGAGGAGCGTCGCCAGACGGTCGCGCCCCCGCGATATGCGCGACATCACCGTTCCCAGCGGCACGCCGACGACGGCAGCGACTTCCCCATATGACAGACCTTCGACGGAAATGAGGAGCAGCACCGTCCGCTGCTCCTCGGGCAACGCATCAAGTGCGCGCAACAGGTCTCGGTGGTGCAGGCCTGCGTCCTGATCGGCCGGGTGGCCGAGCGCAGCGTCGTCCACGAGGTGGAGCGGAACCGCCGTACCTCGCCGGCTATGCTGCCGCTGATGGTCGACCAACAGATTGTGCAGGATCGCATAGATCCAGGGGCGAACCTCCGTCCCGCGTCGTTGCCGCCAGCGCCCGACCGCGCGCTCAAGGCAATCCTGCACCACGTCATCCGCCATCGCCCGATCGCGCAACCACGACCGGGCATAACGGCGCAGACCGGGGACCAGGGGCTCGATCGCGGCGGCAAGCGGGTCCATCTCAGTCGCGCTGCACCTGCACGATGCGGCCCGGTGCGCCATTCACTACCTCGGCGACCGCCAGAAAGCGCCGGGGGGCCGCTGCACTGCCCTGAACGATCTGCCGGATCGGACCCGATGCGTTGACGATCGCCGCACCTGCCGGATTGCTCATGAAGTTCGCAAGCGGCTCTACCGCACCGCTGCCGTCCGCGTTGGCGGTGAGCACGAGCATATAAGGCTTCTTGGGCTGCAAACCGGTAACGGCACTCTGCACGACCTGAATGATGCCCTGGTCGAAGAGGGTAATGCTGCTTGCCGCACCATTGCCTCCAACTGGCCCCATGTTCAGATGCACCGCCTTGCCTGCCGTACCGAGCGGTTGGAGATTGTCGGTGCCGGGGCCTGTCGGAATAGCGTTCGGCACATAGGCGATCGCCTGCGGTGCCTGTCCGACCGGCACGGTGGCAACGACCTTGTTGCCGGCGGTGTCGATCGCGGCAAGTTCATCGGCATTCTCCAGCCCGACATAGATGCGCCGGCCGTCGCCCGATGGCCAGACGCCGTGCGGCATCTTGCCGACCGGGATGGTAGCGACAAGCGCGAAGTCGGACGTGCGGAACACCTTCACCGCGTTTTCCCCGCCCACCGTGACATAGGCGAACTGTCCCCTGACCGTGCGGGCGAAGTTGACGTGATTGGTGATCGGTCCGGTATCCAGCACCTTGAGGATCGCGAAAGGCGGCCTGGCATCGAATGCGACCGTCTTGCCGATGTCCTTCAGCGTGAACCACACCTGCTTGCCGTCCGGCGTCGCGGCGATGTTAGGACAGAACGGACTCGGCTGCGCCACCTGTCCGACCTGCGCGTGGGTCGAGACATCGAACACGGCCAGCACCGGATTGAACGAGGAACAGACATAGCCGTATCGGCCATCGGGAGAGAAGATCGTCATGCCCGGACCACCGGGCGTCTTGATGCGACCGGTCTCCTTGTACGTCGTGGGGTCGAGCACGGCGATGTAATCCTCGCCGCGTACCGTAACCCACACCTCCTTGCCGTCCGGCGTGAAGAACGCCTCATGCGGGCTGCGCCCGACATAGGTCGTGTGCTTGACGGTGTTGGTGGCGGTGTCGATCCACGACACGGCGTTGGATCCGATCGACACGACCGCCAGTGTTTTCCCGTCCGGCGAGAAGCCGAGGCCGTGAACCAGCACCTGCCCCTTGTAGAGCGGGGAAAAATTCATCGGCTGCGGATCGCCGAGCTTGATGACGCCGAGCAACCTGTTGTCGGCCGGGTCCGTCACCGACACCGTGTTGGAGAATTGTTCGGATGCATAGACGCGGTCGCGGTGGCTGACAGGCACGTCCTTGGCGTTCCACGGCGCCTGCTGGGCCATGGCAATGCCCGGTGCGGCGCTCATCAGCAAGGCGGCCGAGCGCAGGAAGGTCGGGATCATGTCAGTGCTCCATATGGCTGTGGTGGTCGCCGCCCTGCGTCGGGGCTGGCGTCGAAGGGGGTAGCGGCTGACCGATCGCCAACTTCATGGCGGCGATCTCCTGCTGCTGATCGATGATGATCTCCTGCGCAATGCGCTTGAGCTGCTCGTTATGGCCGTAGCGCAGCTCTGCCACCGCCATATCAATGGCGCCCTGGTGATGCGGAAGCATCATTGCGACGAAGTCGCGGTCGACGTCGCCGGACGGCTTGACCATCATGCCCGCCATCATCCGGTCCATCGCGGCAGATACCATGCTGGCGTAGCCATCGGCGGGGGCGGCCGCGACTGCGCCGGTGAGCATGGCCGAAGCAGTCAGACCCAGCATCCAATTTCGTCTACGCATAAGCCTCCGGCGCATCAGTCTCGAAAGCGTAGACGACGCCCGTCGGGGTTTATTCCATGGGTGCAGTCATTTTATCGATCTTCACCAAGACATATGGTCCCTTCGCAACCCTGCGGTTGGTTGACCAGGTCGCCGTCGGACATCATATGCTCGGGCACGGCGATGGATTTCCGCCGGGCCATTCGGCCGAACCGCCCTCGCAAGGGCCGATGATTCCTACCAAGCGCCGCAAGGCAGCAAGGAGGAATCGTGCGCGCGACATTTCGCAATCTCTACGACCAGTTCAACATGGCAGCGTTCATTCGCGATCGCCGCACCCATGCCATGTCGGTGCTGCGGTGGGCTTTGATCCTGGTCCCGATGGCCGCAACGGTGGGAACGCTCTGCGCGGCCTTCTTGTGGAGCCTCGATGCCGTGACCCGGCTTCGCTTTGCCTTTCCCTGGCTGCTCTACCTGCTGCCGATCGGCGGGTTCATGGTCGGACTGCTCTACCATCTGACAGGGCGCTCGGTCGAAGGCGGTAACAACCTCATCGTCGAGCAAATCCATGAACCGGGGGGCGGTGTGCCGCTGCGCATGGCCCCGCTCATCTTCTTCGGCACGGTCGTGACGCACCTGTTCGGGGGATCGGCGGGGCGTGAAGGCACCGCCGTGCAATTGGGCGGCAGCCTTTCCAGCGGCTTCGGCCGCGCACTCAAGCTGGATGCGGAAGCGACACGCATCCTGCTGATGACCGGAATCGCGGCGGGCTTTGGCGCGGTCTTCGGGACGCCGATCGCGGGCGCGGTCTTCGCGCTGGAGGTCCTGGCGATCGGCCGGGTCGAGTATCGTGCGCTAGTACCATGCTTGGTCGCGGCACTGGTGGGTGACTGGACCTGTCTTTCCTGGGGCATTCATCACGGCGCCTACCATGTCGATGCGATGGTGCCGGTCGACGCGTCGCTCGTCTCAAAAGCCAGCCTCGCGGGCGTCGTATTCGGATTGGTCGGGCTGGCCTTTGCAGAGGCCAACCATGCGCTCGGCGGATGGCTGAAGCGCGTGATACCCTATGGCCCACTACGACCCGTTATCGGTGGTTTGGCCGTGATCGCGCTGGTCTGGCTATTTGGCACGCAAGATTATCTCGGCCTAGGCACGCTGGCGGCAACGCCGGGTGGCCTGACCATTGCCAGCTTCTTCGGCTCCAATACGTACCCGTGGAGCTGGGCGCTGAAGCTGCTTTTCACCGTCGTCACCCTAAGTGCCGGCTTCAAAGGCGGGGAGGTGACCCCGCTGTTCTTCATCGGCGCGGCGCTCGGCAATGCGCTCGCGCCCGTATTTGGAGTGCCGACGGGGGTGTTCGCGGCGATCGGCTTCGTCGCGCTGTTCGCGGGTGCAGCCAACACGCCGCTTGCCTGCACCTTCATGGGGATCGAATTGTTTGGCGCGACCTATGCCGTGCCGATCGCAGTCGCGTGCTTCGTCGCCTACCTCTGCTCAGGCCACAACGGCATCTACCTGTCGCAGCGCGTCGCTGTACCAAAGGTACCTGCCGCACACCTCACACCCGACGCGACCCTGCGCGATGCCCGCACGCACCGCGCTTCTCGCCGGCGCACGCGCGCCTGATCCTGTTTCCTGTCGAAAGCCCGTCATGTCCAACCGTTTCACTGTCCATCACCGCGAAGTCGGGATGCTGCGCATCTATCTAAAACCGTCCGACAAGATCGGCCCGCGTCGCTTCTGGGGGGCAAAGCCGCTCTATCGTGAGCTGATTCGCACCGCGAAGGCGGACTGCATCATCAACGCCGTCGCGCAAAATACCCATTACGGCTTCAGCAATCACGAATCGATCCGGGAGAACGGCTCGGAAATTGCCGATCCGCATCTGACGATCTGTGTCGAACTGGTCGGCGATCACGATCAGCTCGACCTTTTCTGTCGCCGGCATGGAGATCTGCTCGGCGACAAGGTGATCGTCTACAAACGACTGGAGCATTGGACTATCACGCGCAAAACTGAGCTAACCAGAGCCTGATTGGCGTTCCCGTAAAGGAACGTCTGGCGGGAACCTCGCCGCCTCGATCGCGCTGACGGACGCCTGTGGGTTTCGCTTTCCCAAAATCTGTTCCCGATTTAAGATTCCCGAAATCGCCAATTTCGATGGGAAAACGGGAAAGATGCTGATTGGCTATGCGCGAGTTTCGACGGCCGATCAGGACTTGGCGCTGCAAACCGACGCCCTGAACAAAGCCGGGTGCGAAAAGCTGTTCACCGATAAGGCAAGCGGCGCGAAAGCCGATCGACCGGGGCTGGCCGAAGCCCTGCGCTTTGCGCGTGCCGGCGATTGCATAGTCGTCTGGAAGCTCGACCGGCTCGGCCGCTCGATCCAAGGCCTTATCACGCTGGCTGCGGACCTCTCGGCACGGAAGATCGACTTCCGATCACTCACGGACGGTTTCGACACGTCCACGGCCTCGGGACGGCTACTGTTCCATATTCTCGCCTCCGTGGCCGAAATGGAGCGCGAGTTGATAAAGGAGCGGACAATCGCCGGTTTGGCTGCGGCTCGGAAGAAGGGTGTTATCGGCAGTGGCCGGAAATCGGCGCTGACGCCGGACAAGGTAGATACGGCACGCAAGCTGCTGGCGGCGGGGGACAAGCCCGCCAAGGTCGCGAAGGTGCTACAAGTCGGCCTCTCGACCTTTTACCGTCATTTTCCGGCGAGTGAGAGGGCAGACAAGGCGGATGCAGGGTGACAGTTACCTCTGACAGAACCGTGCCAATCAGCACTGATATCTACATACCGACCGGCTTGACGTCCTAACCGTCAGTTGGCGGGGTGGGACGTACTGGTCTTGGGAGGCCACGAAGGCGACGCTGGCGATTTTGGCGCGACGCTTCCTTGACGGCCTGAGGGTCATCCAAATCAATCATGCTGCTGGTCCTCGGGAAAGGCCGGCGCGCGAGCTGCGCCTAATATCCTGTTCCGAGCCGGAAGGCGTTGCGGGTCTGCTTTCGCCGAAATGGTCAGTTGCCTGCCGCTTCATATATCCTCTAAGCTGGATATATGGAAAATCAGCCGGCTATCTCCGCATTGGGCGCGCTCGCGCAAAGCACGCGGCTCGATGTGTTCCGCCTGCTGGTGCGACACGAACCTGACGGCCTCGCCGCTGGTGAAGTCGCCCGCCAGCTCGACGTGCCGCAAAACACCATGTCGGCGCACCTTGCGATTCTCGCGCGCGCCGGGCTGGTCCGTTCCGAGCGGCATAGCCGTTCGATCATCTACCGCGCCGATCTGGACGGCCTGCGCGGGCTGATGCTGTTCCTCGTCAAAGACTGCTGCGCCGGTTCGCCCGAGCTGTGCGCGCCGCTGCTGGCCGAACTTACCCCCTGCTGCTGAAAGGACGCCCTGTGGCCGTCGATATCGTGATCTATCACAACCCCGAGTGCGGCACGTCGCGCAACACGCTGGCGATGATCCGCAATGCCGGCATCGAGCCGCATGTGGTCGAATATCTGAAAACGCCGCCCTCGCGCGCGCTGCTGGTCGAGCTGATCGATCGCGCCGGGATCACGCCCCGCGATCTGCTGCGTGAGAAAGGCACGCCCTATGCGGAGTTGGGCCTAGCCGACACGTCGCTATCCGACGACGCGCTGGTGGACGCGATGATGGCGCATCCGGTCCTCATCAACCGGCCGCTGGTCGTCTCGCCGCTCGGCGTGAAGCTATGCCGACCTTCGGAAGTGGTCCTCGATCTGCTGCCCGAGCCGCAACAGGGTGCGTTTGCCAAAGAAGACGGCGAAAAGGTCGTGGATGCCTCGGGTCAGCGCATCGTCTGATGCTGCTCGCGCTCGCTATCTTCGTCGCCACGATCGCGCTCGTCATATGGCAACCCAAGGGCCTCGGCATCGGATGGAGCGCACTAGGCGGAGCGGCAATCGCGCTGCTTGTCGGTGTCGTCTCGCTCGCCGACGTACCGGTGGTGTGGAGTATCGTCTGGAATGCGACCGCGACGTTCGTCGCGATCATCATCGTCAGCCTATTGCTCGATGAAGCCGGGTTCTTCGAATGGGCGGCTCTCCACGTCGCGCGCTGGGGTCGGGGGCATGGTCGCCGGCTGTTTGTGCTGATCGTGCTGCTCGGCGCGGCGGTGTCGGCGTTGTTCGCCAACGATGGCGCGGCTCTGATCCTGACGCCGATCGTTATCGCGATGCTGCGCGCGCTTGGGTACAAGGACAAGGCGACGCTGGCGTTCGTGATGGCGGCGGGGTTCATCGCCGATACCGCCAGCCTGCCGCTGATTGTCTCCAACCTCGTCAACATCGTGTCGGCCGACTTCTTCCGGATCGGCTTTGCCGATTATGCCTCGGTGATGGTGCCGGTCGATCTGGCGTCGATCGCCGCGACGCTGGTCGCATTGCTGCTGTTCTTCCGGCGCGACATACCGGCGAGTTACGATGTGGCGCAGCTCCGCGCGCCGGCTGACGCGATCCGCGACCATGCCACGTTCAAGGCGGGCTGGGTGGTTCACCGCGCTCGATCCCGACAATCTGGACGGGCTGCGAGACGCGCTCGCGGCCTCGGGCCTGCCTGTCGCCGATCTGGTCGACTCCGGCCGGGCCTTCTTCCGGTTCGATGATGACGCCGGCCCGGTGGGCTATGGCGGGCTTGAAGGGCAGGGGACGGATCGCCTGCTCCGCTCGCTCCTGGTCGTCGCCGATCGGCGCGGCGACGGCTTGGGCCGCGTCATGCTCGGCCTGCTTGAAGCCCGCGCGTGCGAGCTGGGCGTCGTCCGCCTTCACCTGCTCACCAACACGGCCGCACCGTTCTTCGCTGCTAGTGGCTACGCTGCGGCCGATCGCGCGACGGCCCCGGCGTCGATCGCCAGCTCGCGTGAGTTCATCGCGCTCTGTCCGGTGTCGGCCGCCTATCTCGTGAAAGCCCTCTAATGCCGCTGCGCCAGCTCTCCGATCCCGATCACCTGCCCGCGCTCGATCGGCGCTATGCAATCGAACGGCCCGCCCTCGGTCTCGGCGCGGGTGATCCCCCGCCGCGTATCCTGTTGCTCTACGGCTCTCTGCGCGAGCGGTCGTTCTCGCGGCTGTGTGTCGAGGAAGCGGCGCGGCTGCTGCAATTCTTCGGGTGCGAGACGCGCATCTATGATCCCTCGGCGCTGCCGCTGCCCGATCAGGTCGCCGGCGACGATCATCCCGCCGTCCACGAACTACGCGAGCTGTCGATGTGGTCGGAAGGTCATGTGTGGTGTTCGCCCGAACGGCACGGCCAGGTCACGGGCATCATCAAAACGCAAATCGACCATCTGCCGCTCTCCATAGGCGGGATGCGACCGACACAGGGCCGCACGCTCGCGGTCATGCAGGTGTCGGCCGGTTCGCAGTCGTTCAACAGCGTCAACACGCTGCGCGTTCTCGGCCGCTGGATGCGAATGGTGACGATCCCGAACCAGTCGAGCGTCGCCAAGGCGTTTCAGGAGTTTGACGATGCCGGGCGCATGAAACCGTCCAGCTATTACGATCGAATCGTGGACGTGATGGAGGAGCTGGTGCGGTTCACGGTGCTGCTTCGGCCGCACGTGGTCCAGCTCGTCGATCGCTACTCTGAACGAAAGGAAGCCGGGGTGCTGATCGACCCTACAACCGATCTGTCGAGCATCGCCACGGCTCGGGTATAGTGGTCACAACCGAACGGTTTGACACTCACTCTGTCTCTTCGCGGTCGGCAGAAAAGTAGACCTATCACCGTTTTCGGCGCTGAAACGACAAAGGGCCGGCGCGTCCGCCGGCCCCTCAACATCGCCCGCGTCCGGGAAAGGTCAGGCGAGTTTTTCGGCGTCCATCGCTGCCTTCACCGTCTCCGGCAGACGATAGTTGTAGGCCCCTACCTCGTAATCCCATTCCGCGTCGAACAACCACGTGTTCTCGACGAAGCCCTCGGTGTGGGAGAAACGACGACCAAACGCACCCATCATGCCGGCGAACTGGGCAGGGGTGTAGGAGATAGCCGCCTGGAGCTTGGCGGCCGGAACCCAGCCAGGATAAGCCGCGTGAAGCATTTTGAGGATTCCGAGCTGCTCCCGCGATAGCGGCCGGCGGCTGAGAACACGACGCGCCACCTCCGTGGACACGAACTCCTTCTCCTCTCCCTCCTCGGCGACGGTGGGCGCGACCGCCGCTGCGGTTTCCGACGACGTGTCGGAACTCGATGCGGCCTGCATTGCGGTCATTGCCTCGATGACCTCTTGAGCCGTCCCCTCAAACATATAACCCTTCATGGTAGCCTCCTGATAGTTTAGAACGCCACGAACCTTGTGACGCTTGCTAGATGCTACTCTGAAGCCCTTTCGTCAATAGCCTTATCATGCTCAGAGCATTTTTAGTTATCCTGAGGCCTTTGAGGCTATATCGGCGTCGCGACCTCTTGCGCTAGCAGCACATCGGTATCACATGTGCTACACATCAAAAGAGGAGATGATTATGGCTGCAACTAGGGTGACAGTGTTCGATGAGGTCCGGCTTCCCAAGGGGGACGAGGGATGGGTCCTGTGCTTCCAGTGGGGACGCTATGACTATGGGGACGGTGAGTTCCAGCGTGGCTACCGGTTCATCTGGCGACGGCCGGATGGCAGTCTCCAGCCCGCGCGAGGGCAGGCGCGCATTCCCACCATCGCCGATATCGAGACGCTGATCGGCATGGCCCGCGACGCTGGCTGGGGTGATCACGACGGTGACGCCGAAGGGCATGGCGCCAGCGCATAACCTGACCTGACGTGGGGAGCGACACCGCTCCCCACGTCTCCAGAACCCCATTCGGCTGGCGGTTCGCGCCGGTGAGGGAGCATCTCGAAAAAAGATATAGACGCCGTTGCTGGTTCGGTAGTATTATGGCGATGCAGTAACGGCGTAGGCCAATACTGCAATTCCATCAACAGAGCAAAGGGTTTTGCTTATGTTTTTTACGAGGTGTTCTAATGTTAATATCTATACCAGTTACCATCGCTATCGGTAGCTTCTCTTATAAGTGGCTTGTCGGCAGTTCTATTCTTATTTTTCTTAGGTGGGGACTTAACCGGGCTTCTTCGGGTGGCGCGAAATAACTAATTGAAGCATGTCGGGAGCGGGGCGCCGTTCCCGGCATGTGATGCGCTTGGTTCATCGCGTTCCCTTGTCGGCTTCCACGTTGACGGTGCACCGTACCGCCTCACGCGCTCTATTCGCGCGCTTCCGGCAGGCTTCCAGAGCTTCGCGGTTGGCGGTAACGATCCGATCGCCCGCCGCGATATTGGCGAAGGCATCGGGTGCGGCGGTCCGCATCATGCGCTGCCCGCTCTCCCACATCGGCAAGTCGAGCGTCCGCGCTGCCATGCGCTCGGGCCATTGCCAGCTTGCCGGCGCGATCTCGCGCGCGACGAGGCCAGGCAGGATCGTCCATGCGAGGATGCCGATCGCCGCCCCGCCTAACCCGAAGCATAGCTGCCGGTTCTTCTGGTCGGCCCGCGTCCATGCCGATCCGGCGATGGCGCGAAGCTCGGCCATGACGCGGACCTTGTCCTCACCGGCCTTGGCGAGCGCGGCCTGATCCTCGCGTCGGGCCGCGTTGCCCGCTGCGGCGATCCGCTGTGCCATCTGCTCGGGCGTCATCGCCAGCGCCGGACTCCGCGCGATCACGTCGTTGATGACCGCGATCCGCTCGGCAGTGGCGTCCACGCCCTGCTGCATCCGCCCCAGCGTCTCGGAATAGTCCGGCACGTCGATATGCGCGCGCTCGGCCGCCAAGCCCTCCACGGCACGGCGTAGCAACGCCAGCTCGCGGTCCTGGCCTTCTATCACGGCGCGCAACCGGTCGAACGCCTCCGCCGGATCGCCCCCTTCCTGAATATCGTCGTCCATGCTCATCCTACCGGCTCATGCCACGGTCGCGGTCGCGGCCAATCGTGACCGACTGCGCCAGCTCGTTCGCGATCGACCGGCCGCGCTCCATTTTCAGTTCCAACTCGCGCGCGCGACGGTGCAATGCGGATTCGAGCTGCGGGTCGCGTTGTAGCCCGCCCGCGATGCTCTCCATGCGCTTGCCGAGCCGTTCCGCGCCCGCGCGGTCGCCGGCACGCTCCATGCTGGCCTGCGCTTCCTTCATGCCCTGCCACTGCTCCACGAACCGGCCCGCCCGCTTCTCCGGGTCGTTGCGGACTTGGCGTTCGATTTCCATCGCCTTCGCCGCTCCACTCGTATTGCCCTCGGCCGCGTCGTGGACAAGCCGGGGGTCGCGTTCGATCGCGCTAGCTAGGTCGCGCGCGCCATGTGGCCGCACCTGGTCGAGCGCATCACCCGCCTTCGCCAGCGCCTGTTCCTGGTGTGCCAGCACCGGCAATCCCTTCTCCCGCATCCGGCCTATATCGGCTGCGGCACGCCCATAGCGCTCGATCGCCCTCGCGTGAGAGCTGTTCGAAGTGGTGTTAATCAGGCCCCCCTCGCTGCGGTCGCGAGCGGTGTTAATCGGACCCTCTTTCTCTTTCACAATGGCCGGCTTCGGCCGAAAACCGTCAAACATGCCCCGCGCTTTTGCCCGGACCTTTTCGACCACCTGGCGCGCGAGTTCCGGGAACCGGATCTCGCGTCGATCGGCGAACGCACGCGCCTGATCCTGCTCAGGCTTGGCGTAATCGCCCGCCATGTCCTTGCCCCGATCACGCGACAGGGCACGAACGAGCTGGCGCTGATCGGCAAAGTCGTCGCGGCCATAATGGAGCTGCGTGTCGTCGCGGTGCCGGGACATGCCGACATAGGCGCTGTGGCGGTCCATGCCGGGGGTGGCGAGGATGTGCGCGCGATCGACCGTCACGCCCTGTGATTTGTGGAATGTCGCCGCATAGCCATGATCGACATGGGCATAGTCCTTGGTGTCGAACGCGACCCCGCGCCCGTCATCGAGGCGCACCGCCATGCCCTCGGACGATACCCGCTCGATAGTCGCCAGCGTGCCGTTCTTCACCCCCATGCCCCGCTCGTTGCGCAGGAACATGATGCGATCGCCGGTCGCGAACTGCCGCTCGCCGCGCTCGGCCTTCACCGTCACGTCGTGGCCAAGGTCGCCGGATGCGCGCAGCCGGTCGCGCGCCTCGCCATTGAGGCTCTGCACCTCGGCGTTGGTGTGGGTGAGGATAATACGGGTCTTGCCCGGCTCGGCCTGGCGCGCGCGATCCCAACCGTCCACCAGCTCGCTCCGCGCCTGCTCGCGCGTGTCGGCCGCGTGAACCATGCCCTTGCCGTCATAGGCATGGATCGCCTCGCCGGTACGCCCCGTCGCCAGCGCGCGCGTGGCATCGCGCTGCCAGTCCTCGCGCTGCCGCCTGATCTCGCTGATCTCGGCCGCGCCGTGCCGCTCGGTTACGCTGCGGAACGCCGCGCCCGCCTCGATCGCCTGCAACTGTTCGGGGTCGCCGACCATAACGACCTTGGCCCCGGAATCGCGGGCCTGGCTCAACACACGCTCCATCTGACGCGAGCCGATCATGCCGGCCTCGTCCACCACCAGCACGTCCTTCGGGCCTAGCTGCTCGCGTCCCTGTCCCCATGCGTGTTCAAGGCTAGCGATGGTGCGTGACTGGATGCCGGACCCGCCCTCAAGGTTCTCGGCCGCGATGCCCGATAGGGCTGCGCCGCGCACGGTGTAGCCCTCCCGCTCCCACGCCTCGCGCGCAACGCCCAGCATCGCCGATTTGCCCGAACCGGCATAGCCGACGACGGACGCCAGCCCCCGATCGCCGGTGACATGATCGAAGGCGTCGCGCTGCTCGCCGGACAGGACAAGCCCCCGTCCCCCTGCCGCGCCGACCGCCGCGTCACGGGTAGCCTCGGCGACGCCATGCCCGGCGCGGCCCGCCAGCTCGTCGCCGGCCCGCTCTAGCCGGTTCTCCACCGCGATCATGTCGCGCGACGTGAACCGCTCCTGGTCGCGGCCATCTTTCCCCAACGCGACCAGCTCGGGGCTGGCGCGCACCGCCCCTATCACCTGGTCGAACTGCTCCTTGCCGTCGCTATGCCGGAACGCGAATGTCGCAAGGTCGCGGGTAGTGAACGTGGCCTGCTGCCGCGTGATGGCGTCCAGCGCGACATTGGGGTTGGCGATGATCTTCTCGCCGTTCTCGCGGGCGATGCGCGTGTGATCCTCGATCCGCTCCGCCTCAAGTCCCTGCTCCGGCCTGCGCGACGCGGCCGGGCCGATCTTGTGCTGCGGCTCCAGTCCGATCCCCTGCGCCTCATAGGAGCGATGGTCGATCCGGCCCTCAAGCCCCAGCTCGGCCATGCGCTCGTTAACATGCGCGCTCCACGCCTCGCGCCAGTCCTTCAACAGCTCGGTGCTGTTCCAATCCCGGTTCTTCTTCCCGAAGCCATCCGGTCCCACGTCGCGCATCGTCATCATCACATGCGCGTGCGGCTTCGGCGTGCCGTCCTTCGCCTTGTCCCAATGCACGTTCAGGTCTGCGACCATCCCGCGATCGACAAACTGCTTCTTCACAAAATCGCGCGCGAGCTGGACGCCCTGCTTCTCGTTCATCTCGCGGGGAATCGAGAACTCCACCTCGCGGGCAAGCTGCGCGTCCTTGCGCTTCTCGCCTGCCTCCACCTCGTTCCACAAGGTTGTGCGGTCGTTTAAACGCTCTGGCGCACCCTGCGGCAACATCACCTCGGAGTGGATGACGCCCGCCTTGTTGCTGAAGTCATGATCGCGATTCAGCCGATCGTCGTGCAGCTCGGACGCGGAACGATAGGCGGCGCTCGCAACGGCGCTCGATCCGTTCACGCGGCTCACAACCTTGGCGGAGAAGTGATAGATCGCCATGACGCTCCGCACACTGCCCTACTTAGCGCACGTCGACAACGACGTATAAGCGCGCACTCACAATCCGCTACGCTCCTCGTGATTGACTTGATGCCGCATTTTGCTCGTTCTAGCTTTACCCTCAAGCTGGGTTCGCTAGAATGCTACTTACCGATACGCGGAAGGGTGAAGGCGATGCGGAAGGTTCGCGATTACGATGCGGAACTGAAAGCGCTGGGTGACAAGGCTCGCGCTCTCAAGGCGAAGCGGGTCGAACAGCTAGGTCAGCTCGTCGCTGCGACCGGGGCCGATGCGCTCGATGCGGAAACCCTTGCCGGCGTCCTGCTCGATGCGATCGGATCAAAGGACGCGAGCGCGAAGGAGGCATGGCGCGCAAAGGGCGCGGCCTTCTTTCAACGGCGTGGGCGCAAAGGTGGCGGCGCTGCTGCAATCGACGGATCGGGCACTGCGACTGAACCAGGCGGCGACGCTGCGGGCGGAAGCGGCGGAACGGCGAACGGATAGCAGGGGTTGGGTCGTGCAGCGTCGTGAACGAACACGCCACCTGATTGAGCTGGGCGGACTGGTCCAGAAAGCCGGCTTGGTCGAACTGACCGACGACGATCGCGCCACCCTTTACGGCGCGCTGCTTGATCTCGCCGGGCGTGGTCGCGGCGACGATTCTAGCGACATCCTGGCGCTATGGAAAAGACGCGGAAAACGCGCGTTCGACGCGGAAGCGGAAGGGAGCGAAGCGCAATGAGCGATTTCGATATCGAGACGATCCGTCGCGAGGTCCGCGCGATGGATTTCGTGCGTGGCACGCCAACGGAAATCGCGATGTGGCACGAGGACATGGCGGACTCTCGCGCCAACCTTGTCATCGAGGACATGATCCCGACGCCCAACGACGATGCGTTTTTCGCGATGATGCTGGATGAGGGCGTGCCCCCTCCCCTCGTCTCGCAAATCCTGCTCCGGCTGCTCGATCATCCCGACGCCGATCGGTCCCTGCCGGTCACGCCGATGGGCGCGCACTGATGCCTAGGCGACGGATCAGCCCGCTGTTCGCGGTCTTCGTCGCCTTCGTGGTGCTGATGGCGAGCAACGCCTGGCTCAAGGGCATCTTCGGCTATGGCGAGATAGCTACCGACATTCCGTTCCTGCTTGCCGGCGCGGTCCTGTTCCTCGCCTGGCGCTTCAACCGGCGTGCCGCCAACCAGCGCAGCGATCTGCTCGGCTCCGCCCGCTTCGGAGACCGTGCCGACGTGCGGAAGCTGGAAGCGAACGGTGATCTTCTGATCGGCCGCTCGGCGAAGTCGGGCAAGCTGCTGCATTACGACGGCGCGGCGCATCTGCTGACGATGGCACCCACCCGATCGGGCAAGGGCGTCGGCACGATCATCCCCAACCTGCTGTTGCTCGACCGCTCGGTGATCTGCATCGACCCCAAGGGCGAGAACGCCCGCGTCACTGCCCGCGCGCGTGCCACCAAGGGCAAGGTCTGGTGCCTCGATCCGTTCGGCGTGTCGGGTCAGACCCCTGCCCGCTACAATCCGCTCGACCGGCTTGATCCTGCCAGCCTCGATCTTGCGGAAGATGCCAACACCCTCGCCGACGCGCTGGTCCACGATGCGCCGGGACAATCAGGCGAAGCCCACTGGAACGAGGAAGCCAAGGCGCTGATCGCCGGGCTGATCCTGCACACTGTCGTCCACGAACCCGCCGATCGCCGCGTGCTGGCGACGGTACGCGACAAGCTGACGCTCGCCCCTGCCGGCTTTGCCGCGCTGCTGGCAGATATGCAGGACAGCGCCGGCGCCGGTGGCCTGATCGCCCGTGCCGCCAACCGCCAGCTCGGCAAGTCGGATCGCGAAGCCGCCGGCGTGCTGTCTTCGGCGCAGCGCCACACCCACTTTCTCGACAGCCCCCGCATCGTCGCCAGCACCGCCGCGTCTGATTTCACCTTTGCGGAATTGAAGGACACGACCGCCACCGTGTTCCTGTGCCTGCCGCCCGATCGGCTCGATACCTATGCCCGGTGGCTGCGCCTGCTGGTGAGCCAAGCCGTCACCGACATGGCGCGCTCCACCGCCCGCCCTGCCCGGCCCGTACTGTTCCTGCTCGACGAGTTTGCCGCGCTCGGCCGCCTCGAACCGGTTGAACGCGCAATGGGACTGATGGCTGGCTATGGCCTCCAGCTCTGGCCGATCCTTCAGGACATGCACCAGCTCAAGGCCACCTATGGTGAGCGGGCTGGCACGTTCATGTCCAACGCGGGCGTGATCCAGACGTTCGGGGTCAACGATCATGCCACGGCCGACATGCTCTCGCGCACGATCGGCGACACCACGATCGAATATGATACCGTCAGCACGTCGCGCGGCACTGGCTGGGGCGAGAACCGCGCTGGCCCTTCGGAAAGTGTCAGCGGGCACGTCTCCGCGCGACGGCTCGCCACGCCCGACGAAATCATGCGGATGCGACCCGACCAGCTTCTGCTGCTGCGCCAGGGCGAACACCCGCTCGCGGTCGAGAAAATCCGCTACTACGATCAACGCGAGTTCGCCGGCCTGTTCGATCCTACGTGACGATGCGTGAAAGGTGAGCTTTGGGGTACCACCTCACCTTCCGGGAGTGGGTTCGCCGCGGTAGCAGTCACGACGGAGCCGGTGATCGGATGGACGAACTACGAACCGATCGCGGAATGGCTGATTTAAGCACCAACAGCGATGTTAGGTGCTGCAAGTGTGCCGGTATGTGTCAAAGCCGCCTCCCTTGCCCTCACGTGCGTTCCTGGGCGGCTCTGGCGCGATGTTGGTCGCCAGCGCGCCTTTCTTCTTTCCGCCTAGCATGCGGCGCTTGCGCCGCTCTGGTGACGGCGTAGCCGGCACGAACGAATAGTGCATCGGCCGTTAGGCCGATTCCGCGCTGTTTATTCTTAGGCCAGTTATCCACAGGTTGGCCTACCCCAAAACTCACCTTTCGCCGTTCAGATTCTATAATTCTTCTTATTCAAGATTCAGGGGGCCGAAAGCCCCGGATTTCTGCGGGAAAATACCCCCATCAGTGAGCGTTGGGGTCGATTCGCGTGAGTTTCGGGGTAGCGTGCGGTGAGCTTTGGGGTTGGTAAAGGTGAGTGTTCGGGTCGGGTCGGGTGAGTTTTGGGGTAGGTCATTGGTCGGGCTAGAAGGATCGGTGAGTTTTGGGGTATTCGGCTCTCTACTCTACCGGGGAGCTGAAACATTTGCCTAGCTCACTTTTCGTGATTAAGGTGAGTTGGTAAGCCCCTCTAGCTCACCGTTGGTCAAGCCTATGTCGCAACCTGCCGTGGTCGATATGACGTTCCGCACGCTGGCCCAGAAGGGACGCGGAAATCCTTTTGATCCCGCCAATTACGGAGAAATCGTCAAGCCCGGCGAACTGGTTGATATTGTAGAGCTAAGCCCCCTTACCCTCGCCGATCGCCGTATCTACAACCTGCTGATCGCCAACGCGTGGGAACGCATTGGCGAGCCGATCATCCATCGCATTGCGAAATCCGGACTGAAAGGGACGCACCAGGGCAACGAGCGTGTAGAAAGCTCGCTGCTGCGCCTCATGGGCACCATCGCGATCGTCACGATCCGCAAGGATGGCAAGAGCTACAAGCGCCGTGTCCAGCTCCTCGGCCCGAGTGATGAAAGCCTCGAAAAGGACGGCTTCCTTCACTACCGCATCCCGGAAGAGCTGATCGAGATACTGCGGAACAGTCAGGTCTATGCCCGCCTTAAGACGCAGGTGATGTACTGCTTCGAGTCGAAGTACGCCCTCTGTCTCTATGAGATGATCGAGCGGCGCATTGGTCTCGAGTACAAGCAAAAAGAGGAGTTTACGATCGAGGAGCTGCGCGGCCTGCTCAATGTGCCCGAAGGGAAACTTGAACGCTTTGCCGATCTGAACAAATACTGCCTCAAGGTCGCCGTTGAGGAAATTAATAAGCTCTGCCCCTTCTATGTCGATTTCACGCCGATCAAGAACGGGCGCAAGGTTGAACGGGTGGCACTCCACTGGTTCCCAAAAACGTCCAGCGGCAAGCGCGACGCGCAAAACCTGATCGATCAGCACAGCATTGTACGACGGGCAAAGCTGAGGGGCGGGATTCCCGAACTGCCCGTGCTAGTGGATTTCAGCGCGTCGGCCGAAAGGTGAGCCGATACCCCAAAACTCACCGATGCCGGTAGCTCAATGTTAGCAAGCAATCATGTTCACACGTGCACGGCTTCACGTGCGGGCACGTGTACCTGTTCACATAAGGTTTTGGTTTTCTAGTCATTCCATTCGCTGCGACGTCCTGGGGGCCGAGTTGGGGTGGTCCGGAGTTTGGGTTTTGTGCCCCGAAGTCCTCGATGGACTACATCGCCTGTCTTATCCCACGTTTGAAGGCTTTCAGGGACGACGTTGCGGTACTGCCGCGTCTTGTCCCATTTCCAACTAAACGAGACCTCGTCGGTGACGAACACCCACTTCTGTGCACCGAGGGCAAACCAGCTATACCAGACACCTTGAACTTTCAGGGCATGACGATGCTGCGCGCGCGTGTTTCCACCCTTGCTCGGTGGACGACTGAACTCCACTAGCTTGAACGAGTAATCCTCGATGGCCGTCCTCTCGACAGTTTTAGGCTCATCCGGCCCATTCTCAGTCGGGTTCGTCGTCATCTAGAACATTTCCTGCCTTACCGTTCACCGAACGGATGCTTGCCGTACTGGCGCATTAGAAGGTCGATCGCCTCGCCCATTAAGGCTTGAAGAGTGGTTCCGTTCTCCGCCGCTAGCACGTTTAGGCCTCGGCTGACCTCTGGACTAAAGTATGCGCTGACAGCCTTCTTGCCCTGCCGCGCCGCCGATCGCACCGGCGCCGCGCTCTCGATGGCCGGATCCGATGCGCTCGGCTCCACCTTCGTGCGCTCTGCGCGCTGCTGCCTCATGGCACCGAATTTGCTCATGTCAGCCTCGCTTCTTCCTGTTCTGCTTACCTGTGGGCAAGTTCACACGTTCTCGTGTCCACGTCCATAGCGCGGCGATCTCCTCCGCCGCCTTGCCATCTGGCTCGGCCTCCATCGCGGTTTTCCCTTGCGCCGTGCTGTGGTGATAGATCGCGCGCATAGTGAGCATGACGGGCGCGACCGGCACGCCCATACCCTCAACGCCTTCGCTGCCCTCAATCAGCTCGCGCGCGTCCCGGTAAGTAGTAGGTGCACGCTGAGGGCCGCCCATGAAGAGCACGAAGGCCGGCTTGCCTGCTGCCTTCACCAGCTCGGCCGTCGTCTCGACTGCTGACAAGTCGAACGCCTGGGGCCGGCACGGAATTAGGATTAGGTCCGCAGCCTTGCACGCCTCGCGCGCCATGATGTCCGCGTGTGGCGGCGTGTCGATGATAACTAGGTCCGCGCCTAGATCGGCCGCCTGCTGCACCTTGCGCGGAAGGAGGGTAGGGGAAGCACAATCCACGACCTCAGGATCCGCCCCGCCTCGCCAGTGGTTCCACTGACTAGCGGTCGCTTGCGGGTCGGCGTCGAGGATCAGCGCGGAGAGGCCCGCACTGGTGGCAGCGCCGGCAAGGTGGATGGCGAGCGTGGTCTTACCCGCTCCACCCTTCTGGCTGATAATTGATATGGTTTTCATGTGGCCACCTGAACACGTTCGCGTGTGAACATGATAGATAGCGGACGTGTGGCCAAGTTAGCAATCCCACTGGTGAACGTCAGCTCACGGCCCGTCTCGCAGATCTTCGAGCCCGCGTCGCCTCGCTGACGTCGATCAATCGGTCCATTCGAAACAGCCGCTGCGCTCAATAAATAACCGTAAAATTCGATCGGACCTTCGTACCAAGTCGCGATCTCGACCATGCTGTGGTGATTTCGCGCCGTGAAACAGGTTACAGCGCACGCAGTATATAACACGCAAGAGCTGCGGCCAGGTCGGGACGTCCCCCTGCGTCCACCCGAGCGGCTGCATCTTCACACCTTCACGCCGGCAGCGGTCGAAAAGCTCGTCGCGCTCCTGCGCCCAGAAGGCGTCGCGACCGAGCTTCTGCCGTACGTCACGGACATTGAGGACTGGCCATAGCTGCGAGAATGCCAGCACCCGTCGTTGGAAGTCGTCATCGTGCATCAGCCGTTCGTAGGCATCGGTAGCTCGCCGGTTCTCTGCGATCGCGGTGATCATGGCGGCATCATGATCAGCCCCGGTCACGGACTCCATCCAACCGTTGAAACCCATCCAAAGGCTTATAAACGACATGAAGGACGAGCGTTGCCGGCCCGCATTTTCGACTAATTCGTGGGCAAGATCGGCTGTTTCTGGATCCAGCGTCCGGAAATTACTGAAGGTCACCATAACCCTGTGCTCCCGATCCGCGTCCTACAGTGCTCTGGTTTAACGAAATTATTGCGGGAGAAAACACACCTCAGTGCAGTTTTGGCAAACAGCGATCTAGCAATGGTTGGCTCGTTCACGTCTCTTGATAGTGTGTATTCAGAAACCGATTGCTCTTGGTGAACGAGGCAGCGACACTCTGCTCCAGCTCATCAAACCATATCTCGTCCCGACAGTGGTCCACACGGTCTAGATTGAGCGTCAATATATATTGCTGCTCGTCATCGAAGGGCGCGCGCGTGAGCAGGTATTCAAGACTCTTTCTCAGGGTGTCGTTATCGACATCGAATATATTATCGTGGATTAGAATACCGGGATGCCTTGCTTTGGTAAATGCATTCACCATTAGTGCGATATCATAAATGAATACCTTCTCCCTTTCAACGCTGTGACTTCCATCGTCGTCGATCCTCATGACAATATCAATTGTCTGCTTCTTACTCGTAACGTTAACTTCAAAGGACGCTTTCCGCGATCCTTGAATGAAATGATGTATATCTAGTATTGTGCGCTCAAAGGAGCGAAGACGCTCGGACGCCTCCAATATACTCGCTTGAAGCCTCAGCCTTTCACCTTCGATATCGGACTTCCTTGTTTGCCGCTCGATGAGGATTTGATCGTAGCGATTAAAGAAGCTCTTCAGTTGGCCAAGCTCGTCGCTTTTTGCCTGATAGGAAGCATAGGTCTGACGTAGGTTCTTAAGCTGCCCTTCCTGGTCTAGGACACCAATCAGCTTAGCGTAGCGCCTATCTAGCTCTTTAAGCTGCTTGTTGAACGACCTGATCTCAACATCCAGAACCTTTGATTTCTCGTCTAAAAGGTGTCTCTGGAACTGCTCGATCTTGGATTTGAAGGATAGAACCTCATTGAGTTCGCGCGCCACGCTGGTCCCAAGCCCCTCCCGGAGCTGGTTATAGAAGTCACGTATCTCTTCGCTGTCGACAGATGCCTCAACAGCCATAGGGGCAAGGTTTGAGAGTCGCTTAGTGACAACCTCCTTGCGACGTCGAAGATCATCCATCCTCTCTTCAATTTCGATGATTTCGCCCTTGACGATGTCGTATGCCGGCGAGTTCTCGAGTGCGTCGATACCTTCCTTTATAATTTCTACTTCTTCGTCTAGAGCGTTTAGGTCGAGCCGAGCATCTTTGAAGTCCTTTTTACGGACAAGCTTCACGCTTTCTTTAATACGACTTTCTTCCGCTGCTATCGCATCCAGCTCGGAGAGAATGAGCTTTATCGAGCGGTATATACCGGGGTCGATCCCTAGGAGCATAAGATGTGGAGCGTAATTGTCCGGAACTCGGGCTTTGGTGTCCGAAAAACCAACAATCGACTTAAACTCGGATCGCTCATCGCGGATCAGGGGGCCCAGCATTTCCCGGAACCCGATCGGCCCGCCAAGAGCATGAGGAAACATCTTACTCGTAAGATAACTGACCGCGTCATCCGCTTTGGCAAAAAGTGTCTCTCTACCACCTGTTACGATCCGGGGCTGCTCTGCCTCTGCAAGGGACCTCTTTATCGTGTATCTCGATCCATGCAGGTCGAAGTCGACGCAGATAAAGGTAGATGGATTGAAAGAGTCCTCTGGAATTTTCGTAACGCGGCTATAGGCCTTGCGCTTTAGGAGCGCAAAGTTGATAAATTCAACGCACAGAGACTTTCCGACTCCGTTGTTTTTGGAGCTGCTATCATCACTCTCGCCAAGGATGAAGTTTACACCCTCGTCGAACTTAATCGGCTCGATTAGGGCGGGCTCTGTATAAAGCCTCCTAATCTTCATGACGGATCACCAGATAAGGTTCTTCAAAATCGACGAGCCCGACGGTGTATAAGAAAACAAGCCCGTAGAAGAATGAGTTAGACGAGAACCAGGTTTCCCTCTTGAAATGGTTCATCACGTCAAAGATGCTGACCTTGGCTTTGCCGGCCTTTTGTAGAAAGCGCGCGATTTCAAACCCGACTATAGCCGGAGCTTTGTTTATGGCTTCGTCCTTAAGGAAAAGATTAGGCATGTGCCACGCGCTTATTGGGGAATACGTTGCAGGCGATCAGTTGCCCGATGAGATAGTAGCGGACTGCGCCGTCGTCATACTCGGCGTCGCTGTGCCCCATCATATGCAGCACCTTCTCCGTGAGCGTGTCTAGCGCTAGCACCGGGTCACCTCTGCAATCGTTCAGGACCCGATCGCTCCATCGCATCAAATAGACCTGTAATTTACGCAGGCGTACATGGCTTAGGTCGGAGTACTTGTTCACCTCGGCTAGGGCTTGGCCGTATATCTCATGCAGCTCGACATACTGCCGCTCCAAAAATTCCGCATGATTGGAGAAGCGGTCATGGATCTTTCTCTCCGGATCAGGGTCCTCCCGGTTGTCGCCAACTGACAGGCCCTCCTCTGCCGCGCTCAGAACCTCTATCAGCCGAATGAGTGTGCCAACCTCGTTAGACCCACGCGGTTCACTTACACGCAGTTCTTTCCGCAGGAAGTCGAGACAAGGCTCGAGCTTAGGCGTGGGCAAATCACCAATCTTCTTGAGAAGTTCAGTAATCCCCCAGACGTCATCTGAGGTCGACATAACTAGGGTTTCCTCGGTCCCCAGCGTTGCCACGCGATAATCTTTCTTCTCGCCGATTATGATAACGACAAGTCTGTCGTATTTGCTCTCGAGGCCGGCTTTCAAAAATCTGGAATGTGTATGCTTTATCTTTTCAATATCGGAGGTTGAGGTTACCTGGAGAGCTATTCGCTCATCCTCGTCCCCTAGATCAATAGCTGTCGCATTTGGCGAAATGATGTTGATGTTTACCAAATTATAGCCAAGTGCTAGATTTAGGAAGTCTCTAAAGAAGTTTTCTGCATGCACGTTATCGTCTTGCAGGTTCAGGCTGTTAAGAGCCTCAACCTGCATCCGCAGATGGGTAAGATAGTATGTAATTCCCTTGATGTGGTCTGAACGCTTCATACGACGCCGAAACTGCTACAGAACGGCTGGGTCATAACCGGAGCTGCCCGCATCAGAGACCCATCGAGCCCTTGAGGCTCTGCAAGTCCGCCAGGAAGTCGGCCTGCATCTTCGTTGTGTAGATCCGAGCAATTTTCCCTTGGTTCTGGCGCTCGACGATTTTCCGGAGATCGGACAGGCGAGCCGCCCAGGTCGATCCGTCTGTTACGAACATAAGGGTCGTGTCGTGCCGCTTCGCGTCGATGATCGCGTCCAGGTCGCCAATGATGTCGGTCATCTTTGAGCCGGTCGCGTTGTAGCCCTTCACCTCGATCACGATGCGCGGCCTGTTCCTGTCTGGGATGGCTATATCGCATTTGGCAGTTTTGCCATCGGCGCCGGTGAAGGTGCAGCGCGTCTCATATGCATCGCCGAAAACCTCGCGGACCAATGCCTCGGTGAAATCCTCGAGCCCCCTGCCCCGCTTCTGACCCTGAATTGCCGAGCCTCGGCCGGAGCGCAGTCGCTCCTTCAGGATGTCGCTCCATATAGGCTGATAGTTGATCGTCCCTGCCATCTGCGCAGGCAGGCCAAGGCTGTCGAGCGCGTCCAGGAACCCCTCCCGATCGGCCTTGTACCGCTTGGCCCCTATGCCGCCTGTCGGCAGCTTTTCAGTCAGGGCCGTCGTCATGGAGTCCTTGGACATCATGAGGAACAGGCGGGCGCACAGGATCCCGCGGTCGAAGCCCTGATCGAGCATCGCCGCAACATCTTCACGGTCGTAGCTGTCTTTGACGGGCAGCTCGGCGAGAAGCACCATTGCCTCCCGTGCGGCATCGTCCATCCACTCGACGGTGAGCGGGCTTAGGCTGGTCTTGATCTCGTCCAGCGTCTGATCGCGGGGCTGCATCAGCTCCCCACGATCAGGTATTCGGTGACGGCCGCCCGCTCGACGCCCTTATGGGTGCCGAAGTGATACCGATGCGGCTTCTCAAATACGCGCACGCTGCTCTTGTGCTTGCGCATCAGGCTCTCGAGCTGGTCGAGGTCGGGAAAGCCGTTTGAGCTGTAAGACAACACGATCTGGCTTTTCGCGAAACGGGCGAACATGCGGTCGAACGCATCGACCGCCGTGCGGCGATAGCTGAACGGCGTGTAGCGCTTCGCGATCTTCTTGACCTTCGTCTTCTCGTCGATCGGGAGGCCCTGCCAGTAGCAGGAAAGCCCCTCGAGAAAGTGATAGCGTTTGACGTAGCAGTTATCATCGGCCCGCGGGACATAGGGCGGGTCGAGATAAACGAGGTCGACCTTGCGCCGCGGCAGCTCGAACAGGTCCGATCGCAGCGCCTGGTTCTTGCGGCCGTTGTCGAACACGGCCGCGTTGTAGATTTCGATCTGCTCGAGAAAATGCTCTTCGAGCGAGAGGCGCAGATCGCGGCGGCCGTCATCGTAGTGCGACAGGTCGCCCGATATCGTGAACACGCCCCGCGGCTGGCGTTTCAGGCATGACCGGAACAGGGCTGCGTAAGCGAGGGCCTGCTGATGTGGATCCTGTAGCTGGCCGATATTGCCGGATATGCGATCAAGGAATTGAAGATCAGGCCGGGTGTAGAAAACCCCGTTGAAGGTCTTCTCGATAAAATGATGCGTCGCCGGCGTGCGGTCGATCAGGCGAGCAATCGCCTTGCCGTCGAGATGGGTCGAGTTGTTCTCGACCGTCGCACGCGCAACCGTGCTGGTGAAATTCAGGAAGTCGGACGCGATGACGCGTCGATCCATCGCCTTCATCAGATACGACACGCAGCCCGTGCCCGAAAACGGGTCAAGGGCGCTTTCAAAGTCGAGGTCATTGAGGACGCTATGGATCCACGGCAGGAGCCGGGTCTTTGATCCCATGTAGCGCAGCTCGGGATAGCGCCCTGCCCGCTCTGGCATCGCCGGCAATACCGGCTGCGGCGTCGGCTTGGGAACCGCTTTTAACGCAACGACATTAGACCGAATTTTCAGTGCCTGGCTCATGCGGTCTCACTCATCACGGCGCTGCGGCCCCCTGGGATATGTCGGTAAAGGGTCGAGGATGCGGTGCCTAGCTGCTGGGCTACCTCCTCGACGGTAATCATCGGATCCGCGAGCATCGCCTTTGCCCGCCTGATCTGGGCCTCGTCGAGGGCCTTGGGGCGGCCGCCGCGGCGATTGGCGGCACGAGCCGAGGCAAGGCCGGCATGGGTGCGCTCGAGCATCAGCTCGCGCTCAAACTCGGCGACGGCTGCGAAAACGTGAAAGATGAGACGGCCGCCGGCTGATGTGGTGTCGATCTGCTGGGTGAGGACGCGCAAGCCGATCTCCCGGGATGCCAGGTCCGCGGCTGTCTCAACGAGCTGACGCACGGAACGGGCGAGGCGGTCGAGCTTCCAGACGACGAGCGTGTCCCCTGCCCGCATATAATCGAGCGCGGCCTTCAGCTCGGGCCGGTCGCGGTTAGCCCCGGATAGCTTTTCGACGAACACGCGGTCGCAGCCGATAGCCTTGAGGGCTTCGATCTGGGACGCTGGATTTTGGTCGCGGGTTGATACCCGTGCATAACCGACGAGCATGTCGCCTCCTGAAACTCATGTCAGGATGCGCAGATTCGGGGGGAACAAACAAGGGACAGTTTTAAGAGGCGGGAGCGCCCTGCCCTTGCCCTTAGCTCCCTTGCCGGATCCGATCTCCCGAAACCCCTCGTTTTTTGGAGGCTCCGCAAGGTTCCGCTGGTGTCATACCGACCGGTGTAGATGTCAGCGCTAACAGGCACCCTCTGTCAGCGGTAAATGTCACGGCGCGACATGGCACAGGCGTTCTCGGAATCGATGGTGAATCGGGAATCTGAGATAAAAGGGGAAAACCAGCCTAGCGCCATCCTCTGCCACCTTCGACATTGTGCATCACTGAGTGGGCTTCTAGACGCATCCAATGAAACGCCGGGCTCGCCCACTCTCCAAGATATTGCATTCCATGGCGTTTTTCGTCCTGGCGGTGATGTTGCTGGTCCGGCTTGGCCCGCTCTGCGAGACGATGGCGATGGCCGCGCCTCCGGCTGCGTCCGCTATGATGGACTGCGCCAGCAAATCAGCAGGCGCTCCCATCAAAAAGGCCCCTGCGTCGGCCTGCGCCATACCGTGCGTTGCGGTTGCCGGCGAAACCGTAGAGCATGTCGGGCTGGTTCCGTCCTCCCGTCTATCGCCTTGGCCGGCTCCACAGACCGGCCTTTTGGGCATGGCATACGCTCCGGCCACACCCCCTCCGCAAACCGTGTGACGTCGAACACCATCACACGTAAATTTCGGAGAATATCATGACCAAGTTCAAGCTCATCAGCGCTGCCTTCGCCCTCACCCTGTCGACTGGCGCATTCGCCGCTGTCGCCAATTGCTGCGCCGACATGGCGTGCTGCAAGGACGGTGCGGACTGCTGCAAGGATGGCGCAAAAGCCAAGGCTGCTGACTGCTGCGATCATGCCAAGGGCGGCATGAAGCACGGCTAAAAGCTAGATAGGGGCGGGCAACCGCCCCTATCTATTAGCCGGCTGCGATACGCCGCCACGCCACGGCTACTGATCGACTACATAGCTATCCAAGAATGGAACGGGCCGCTTACCAGCGCGTCCGTAAACGATTAAAAAATGGGAACACCCAAGCATCCCAAGCCGCGTCGCACGCGTCATGAGAGAAATATTTATCCTCGTTCAACCGTGGCATTAGTTGGGCACGGCAGTAATCGCTTCCATTACCCGGCAGTCGGCGATGCGTCCGCCATCGCAGGATCGTGTTGCAGCACTCAATGCGTCGCGAAGCGCGACAAGGCGTGTGATACGATCCTCCACGCTGGCGAGATGCCGACGGGCGATGGCGCCGGCCTGGTTGCAGTCCTGATCGGGATCGGCAGACAGGGCAATAAGCGATCGGATTTCATCTACTGAAAATCCTAGTTCCCGGGCATGGCGGATGAAGCCAAGCTGGCGAACCTGCCCCTCTCCATAGGTGCGACGGCCTCCAGACGTGCGGAGCGCTTCGGGCATGAGGCCGATTTCCTCATAGAATCGGATGGTGTTGATTTTGGTCCCTGTCCGCTTTGCCAAATCGCCGATCATCAACACGTTGCCACTCCACTAGAAACCGCTTGCTCCTACAGTGACTGTAGATCGTAGAGGCACGATATGAGTGCAAGTGAATCCTCTTCATGCGGTTGTTCCGGTGATACCAAACGAGCGGAGCGCGATCCCGCATATCGGCGCGCATTGTGGATCGTCGTTCTGCTTAATCTGGGCTTTGGTCTGGCTGAAATCGTCGGGGGGTTCCTTGCCGACAGCCAGGCATTGAAGGCCGATGCCCTCGATTTCATCGGGGACGGCAGCATCTCGCTCCTCGGATTGATTGCGCTGGGATGGACCGCTCGTGCCCGTTCTCAGGTTGCGCTTACACAGGGCATATTCCTTGGCGCGCTCGGGATAGGTGTCATCGCCTTCGCCCTTTGGCGTGCGATGAATGCAATTGCGCCAGAAGCCGAATTGATGGGCGCTATCGGGATCGTTGCGCTCATAGTGAACGTGACGGCTGCACTAGTTCTATCGCGATTTCGCGAAGGGGATGCGAACGTTACCGCTATTTGGTTGTTCAGCCGTAACGACGCGATTGCCAATGTTGCGGTGATCATCGCAGCCGCCCTTGTTGGCTGGACCGGTGCGGCTTGGCCCGATCTGGTCGTTGCCGGCGTCATCGCGCTCCTGTTCCTGCATTCGGCCTACGAAATTATCCGCAATGCGCGGCGCGAACTCCAATCAACGGCAAGGCCGTCGTCATAATGACTTACCCTATGAAGCTCCGGCACCGGTTGCCCTTCGTCCTGATCGCGGTCGTCGCCGTCGTTCCGTGCGTAGCGCACGCCCAATCGCAAACCGGTTCCGAAGCGACGGTCACCCCGGTACTGACGCTAGAAAAAATACTGGCGTTGGCGGAAGCGTCAGCACCGTCGCTAGAAGCAGCGCAGGCCGGCGTTCGGGCAACAGGTGCGGCGCGCGATGTAGCGGGGCTGCGCCCTAACCCTACGCTGAATGGCGGTCTGGAATATTTTGGGGGTTCGGGGGCATATCGCGGTCTTCGTAGCGCGGAAGCTACAGTCGGTGTTGCTCTACCTATCGAGCTTGGCGGCAAGCGTTCCGCGCGGGTCGGTGTTGCCAACGCACAAGGGGAGCAAGCTCGGCTCGCCCTGGTTATTGCTACGGCCGATATTCGGCTCGCTGTAACACAGGCGTATATCGAAGCCGTAGCAGCCGAGCGTCGCATCACGACTGCGCGCGAGCAAGCCGGCATTGCCGGGGAGGCGGCCCGCGCGGCGGGCATTCGGGTACGCGCGGGCAGGGCATCGCCGCTAGAGCAACAGCGTGCCGACGTGTTGCGCATCAATGCCGAAGCTGCGGTTGAACGTGCGCAGCGCCTGACGGAAGTCGCGCGGGGCAATCTCGCCCGGCGTATTGGTCAGCCCGTAACCGGCCCGCTCGACGTTGCCTGGTTCGATCGCGTGCAAGGTTACGGCCCCTCGATCGCGGCCAGTCCGGGCGGCACGCTGGCATTGTCTGCGGCGCGAGCCGCAGTGACGACGGCAGATGCGCAAGTGCGGCTTGCTCGCTCCCAACGCATCCCCGACGTGACCGTCAATGCCGGCGCACGCCGGCTCGATGCGTCGAACGATATGGCTGCGGTCGTCGGCCTCTCGATACCGCTTCCACTGTTCAACAACGGCCGGGCGTCGGTCGTTCAGGCGCGGGCGCAACGCGATCAGGCGGACGCGATGCGACGCGCGGCTGAGCTGGATGCGGGGCAGTCGATAGCCAGCGCGGAAGCGGAAGTGGCAAATGCCGCGACGACCGCTAGAACCACGGGTGGGCCGGTCCTGGCAGCAGCGACGGAAGCCGCGCGCATTGCCCGCATCGGCTACCGTGAAGGCAAGTTCGGCCAACTCGATCTTCTCGACGCCGAACGCACCCTGTCTGAAACCCGCACGGCCGCGATCGATGCGCTGGCGACCTACCATGATGCAAAGGCCCGGCTTGAGCGGCTGACCGCTGCCGCTCCCGAACTGGCGAAGGACCAATGATGACGAAGACCGGCGCGCGGGTCGTACTATCCGCTCTGCTTCCCCTGACGCTGCTTGCCTGTGGCGGGGGCGGGGAAAAGAAGGCCGACAACATGGCCGGCATGGAAGGGATGGAAAAGGGCGAAGGCGAGAAAGGCGAAGCCGGCAAACCTGCCGATAAAGACGCCGTAAGCCTTTCGGCCCAGCAAATCGCGGATGCCGGGATCGAAGTTGGTCGGCCTGCGATTGGCGGCGTTGCCGGCGCAATCGAGCTGCTGGCCTTGGTTCAGGGTGATCCGCAAGGGGTGCAGGTCGTATCCGCGACGATCGGCGGTCGTGTCGTCTCCCTTACCCGTAACCTCGGGCAATCGGTGCGCCGTGGCGATGCGCTTGCGATCATTGAAAGTCGCGAGGCCGCCTCATTAAACGCCGAGATTGAAGCCGCGCGCGCGCGCTCTGCGCTCGCACAATCGAACCTGCGCCGTGAGCAACGTCTGTTTGCTGAACGCGTCTCGCCGGAACAGGATCTCATCGCCGCTCGAACTGCTGCCACCGAAGCCAACATTGCGGTCCGCCTCGCCCAACAGCAGCTCTCGGCCACAGGCGGGAGCGGGGGTGCGCTGAACCGTGTGGCGATCCGCTCGCCCCTTTCCGGTCAGATCATCGCTCGATCGGCGACGCTCGGTCAGACGGTTGCGGCAGACGGCGAGCTGTACCGGGTCGCCAACCTCTCGCGCGTGACCATCGCTGCGTCACTCTCACCGGCTGACGCCGGCAAGGTAAAGCCTGGAACACGCGTTGAAGTCACCTCGGCCGGCCGCAGGCAGGAAGGTCGCGTGACCTTCGTGTCGCCCGCTCTCGATGAAACCACGCGGCTTGTTCAGGTTATCGCTTCCCTCGATAATGCGGGCGGCACTTGGCGGGTAGGGGAGCCCGTCACGGCCTCGATCCTGCTGCCCTCGATCGGGGATCACAGTATCACTGTGCCGTCCACGGCGGTCCAATCGGTAGAGAATAAGATGGTCGTGTTCGTGCGCACGCCTAGCGGCTTCAAGGCCGTTCCGGTGCAGGCAGGGCGTCGCAACGGCGATCAGGTCGTCATCACCTCTGGCCTGACCGGCAGCGAGCGTATCGCAACCACCAATAGCTTCACGCTCAAAGCCGAACTCGGCAAGGGCGGCGAAATGGACATGGATTGATCCAATGATCGGCCGTCTTGTAACTTTCGCGGTCGAGCGCCGCTGGCTCGTCCTGCTTTTCACCGGGATCGCGGCCCTGGTGGGTGCTCTGGCGCTGCAACGCCTTCCGATCGATGCCGTCCCTGACATCACGAACAATCAGGTTCAGGTCAACGTGATGGCCCCCTCTCTGTCGCCCGATCAGATCGAGCGGCAAGTATCATTTACGATCGAAACCTCGCTCGCTGGCATACCGGGTCTGGAATATACGCGCTCGCTCAACCGGAACGGCTTTGCGCAAATTACCGCCGTATTTTCCGATGCCACTGATATCTATTTTGCCCGCCAACAGGTGGCCGAACGGCTGCGTTCAGCGGAGGAACGCCTACCCCAAGGCATCATGCCGGAAATGGGGCCTATCGCTACCGGCCTTGGCGATATTTTCATGTGGACGGTCGAGCTTCGCGAGTTGGACAAGGTCCGGCATCGCGACGGGGAACCGGGGCTGCAACGTGATGGCAGCTATATCACGCCGGAAGGCGAGCACTTGGTCAGCGAAGATGACAAGGCCACTTACCTGCATACGGTTCAGGAATGGATCGTTGCTCCCCAACTTCGGGGTACGGCCGGCGTCGCCGGCATCGACTCCCTTGGGGGGTTCGATCGCCAGTATCTCGTCATGCCCGACCTTCAACGCCTAGCCGCGCTGCGCCTCACGATACAGGACCTCGCGACCGCATTGGAGCGCAGCAATAGCAGCATCGGCGCGGGCATCGTGGACAGTAACGGCGCGGGCCTTTTCGTCCGCTCCGACGCGCGCGTGCGAACCGCGAACGAACTGGCGCGGACGGTCGTGGCGACCCGCGAAAACGTCCCCATCACGCTCGATCAGGTCGCGACCGTCAAAGCAGGCCACGGCATTCGCACCGGCTCCGCTTCCGAAAACGGTCACGAGGTCGTGGTCGGCACAGCTGTCATGCGCATCGGCGAGAATAGCCGCACCGTCGCCACGGCTGTGTCCGATCGCCTGAAAACAATCAGCCGCTCGCTTCCGGCCGATATCATCGTGAAGCCGGTGCTGGATCGCACCAACCTCGTGAACTCCACGATCGCGACTGTCGGCCGCAACCTTGCGGAGGGCGCGGTGCTGGTCATCGTCGTGCTGTTCCTGCTGCTCGGCAATATCCGGGCGGCATTGATCGCGGCCCTGGTTATTCCTGTCACGGTGCTGCTGACCAGCGCCGGCATGCTACGTGCCGGGGTGTCGGCCAATCTAATGAGCCTCGGCGCGCTCGATTTCGGCCTGATTGTCGATGGCGCAGTCATCATTGTAGAAAATGCCCTGCGCCGCTTAGCGGAACGCCAACACGAGCTGGGCGAACGCCTTTCGCTAGAGGAGCGGCTTGCGATCGTCGCCGCGTCCGCGCGCGAAATGATCCGCCCATCGGTGTACGGGCAGGCGATCATCATCCTTGTCTATGCCCCGCTGCTCACCTTCTCGGGCGTCGAAGGCAAGATGTTCGAGCCGATGGCGCTTACCGTCATCATCGCGCTCGTGTTCGCCTTCATCCTGTCCCTGACATTCGTCCCTGCCGCCATCGCGGCATGGATTGGCGGACGCGTGGATGAGAAGGAAAGCCGGGTCATCGCAGTGCTGAAACAGCGCTACGAACCCGGCCTGGATGCCGCCATGCGACGCCCGAGCATAACGATCGGCGCTGCGGTTGTGGCTGTGGTAGCAGCTGTCCTGGCCTTCTCGACGCTGGGCCAAGAGTTTTTGCCTCAGCTTGATGAAGGCAACATCCTTGTTCAGGCGTGGCGGCCTGCGGGCACCTCTGTCAATCAGAGCCAGAAGATGCAGTTTGCAGTCGAGAAGATGATCGCTCGCGAGCCGGAAATTCGCTTCGCGTTCTCGCGTACCGGCACGTCCGAAATCGCCTCCGATCCGATGCCGCCCAATGCGACGGACACGTTCGTGATCCTCAAGCCACGCGACGAATGGCCTGATCCCAGCCTGCCTAAGACTGAGCTGGTCGAGCGCCTTGAAAAGAAGCTCAAGACCATTCCCGGCAATGGCTACGAGATCACGCAGCCTATCCAGATGCGCTTCAACGAGCTGATCGCGGGCGTCCGTGGAGACTTGGCGGTCAAGGTGTTTGGGGATGACTTCGGGCAGATGAACGCGACCGCCAATCAAATTGCGGCAGTCCTCCGCAAGATCCGTGGTGCGGCTGATGTGCAAGTTGAGCAAACCGAGGGCCTGCCGCTGCTCGATATTCGGCCGAACCGCGATGCGATGGCGCGTGTTGGTGTCACTGCCGGCGACGTGCAAGATACCGTTGCCGCGACGATTGGCGGTCGTGAGGCGGGCATGATCTTCGAGGGCGATCGGCGCTTCCCGGTCGTGATCCGCCTGGCGGAAACCGCACGGGCTGACCTACAGGCGATCGGGCAGATACCTATTCCTACGCCCAACGGCTCCTACGTCCCTCTGGGGAGCGTCGCGGACGTTGCTGTCGGGGATGGTCCAAACCAAATCAGCCGCGAGAACGGCAAGCGCCGCGTCGTGGTGCAGGCCAATGTCCGCGGTCGCGACGTTGCTGGCGTGGTGGCTGACGCGCAGGCCGCGATCGACGCGCAAGTCACGCTCCCTCCCGGCACCTACCTCCAGTGGGGTGGTCAGTTTCAGAATCTGGCTGCGGCGCGCGAGCGGCTGACGATCGTCGTCCCGATCTGCTTCGCGGTCATCATGTTGCTGCTCTATGGTGCTCTCGGCAGCGTCCGCGACGCGGCCCTGGTGTTTACCGGCGTTCCTCTGGCGCTGGTGGGCGGCATTCTCGCGCTCGTGTTACGCGGCATGCCGTTCTCAATCTCGGCCGCTGTCGGGTTCATTGCGCTGTCGGGTGTGGCTGTGCTGAACGGGCTGGTGATGGTTAGCTCGATTCAGGAGTTGATGCGGCAGGGTATGGCGCGGGCGCAGGCGGCGAGGGAGGGTGCTCTGACCCGTTTCCGCCCCGTCGCCATGACAGCGCTCGTTGCATCCTTGGGGTTCGTCCCAATGGCGCTCGGGCACGGCGCGGGGGCGGAAGTGCAAAAGCCGCTTGCTACGGTCGTGATAGGCGGCTTGATCTCCGCAACGTTGCTGACTCTATTCGTGCTGCCAACACTCTATGCGCGCTTTGGACAGGCACGGGCTGATCCGGTCCCACAAACCACCTGACGGACGTATTGCTTTTACGGATCGTCTCCCAACGGCTTTTCTAAGACGATGGTATTTCGGGATTATGGAAGTAGATCGGTTAGCCTGTTCCACCTGAGACACCGGGAGCCGCCTTGGGGTCGGGATCCTGCGCCTTGCCTGTCGCGGGTGCCGCCTTCTGGCTCGGCATAGCGATGAGATAGGCGACGATCGCGTCGACGTCCTTCTCGGCCACCGGGGCCTTGTACACCTTGCGCATCTTGGTGACGGTCGCCTTCCACTGATCCGCCGATAGCGATGGCTGGGTCAGCGCCATGCTGGCCGAGTGGCACGAAGTGCAGTTGGCGTTGATGACGTTGGCGTGCGGACCATCGGGATAGGTCGCTTCGTCGACCGGCAGGTCGACGCTGGTCGAGGCGAGCGAAAAGCCGCGGGCTGAGACGCTGGTGGGCGGTGCCGGCTCGGATGTCTCGGAGATCGGGGCAGGCGCCTTGCGGCTGCTCGGCGCCCCGATCGAGACGAGGATAATGCCGGTCAGGCCGATCAGGCCAGCGGCCATGATACCGGGAGACGGGGTCTTCATGCTACTCGCTCCTCAGGCCGCGATGATGGTGGTGGTCTCGATATTGCCGCGCATGAACCCGCCTGGGTTCCAGATCGGCTTCATCGGCTGAGCGACACCGTTGGCGTTCCAGCAGCGCACCATGATGGGGTTGGGACCGCGCCTAAGCGGCACGCGACCATCCCAGCGCCGGAAGCTATACTTGCCCTCGTCCGCTCCGAGCGTCGTCCTGTACCAGGTGCGGCCACCATCGGATGAGACATCGACCTTGGCGACGCCGCAGTCGCCGCCCATCGCGATCCCGCCAACCGGGATGGACGCTTCATAGGCGATCGCCTGGCCATCCGGCAGGCTGGTCATCCAGCTGCGCGGGATCATGCGATTGATCGGCACGGTCGGGAAGTCCTTGGCACCGGGCGCGACATTCGCGCCGGGTGTCGCCGGTATCTTGTAGGCCTTGGCCATCCAATACTGGTCGTCAGGGCCGGGCAGCACCTCGATCGCGTTCAGCATCTTGACCCAGTAGGTCGAATACCAGCCCGGGACGATCAGCCGGCAGGGAAAGCCGTTGAGGAGCGGCAGCTGCTCGCCGTTCATGCCGAAGGCGATCATCACTTCGCCGTCGCGGGCATGGTCGATGTCGAGCGCCTTCTCGAAGTCAGGGGCGCCCGCCACAACCGGCTGATCGAGCGCGCCGAAGCGCACCTGTACCGCGCCTGCCTTGACCCCCGCGAGGTTCAGCACGTCGCGCAGGCGCACGCCGAGCCATTTGGCATTGCCCATCGCGCCGTTGCCCCATTGCGCGCCGGCGACCCGGGGCTGGAACAGCCCACGGCTGTTGCCCGAACACTGGTTGATCGCCGCCATCTCGACCCGCGGCAGGCGCAGCAGTTGGGCAAGGCTGATCGACAGCGGTCGGTTGACGTGGCCGAAGACGTTGAGGCGGAAGCTCTCGACGTCGATCGAGGTTGGAATGTCGGCCCAGTGCCAGCGAACGAAGAACTGGTCGTTGGGCGTGAACACCGACTTGTCGAACACGTCCATCGGCGTCTCCAACAGCGGAGGATGGATGCGTTGAAGGATCATGCTGCCCTTGCCAGGAAAGGCGCTGGTCATCGGCCGCTCGGCATTGCCGCCAGGCAGCTTCAGGTCGACGAGCTGCTGCGCCAGCGCAGGTGCTGCGGCAAGGCCGGCGGTGCCGAGCGCCGTACGCCTGAGAAAGCGGCGACGGCTGGTTTTACTCGCCAGCGCGGCGTCAAAATTGTCCATGACAAGGCTCTCCTGTGGCCAGCCACGCTGGCGGATCGAAGCGGCGTTCTGCAAGTGATCGGACCGACTGATCCGATCATCAGGGTGGATCAGTTCGGGGTAGCGATGCAGGGCGAGACGAACAGGTTGCCGCGCCATGCTCCGGCGAGCGTCTTGGCACCGACCAGCAGCCACATCGCCGCGAGCGCGATCGTCAGCACCGTGCCGACGATACCGAAGAAGCCGAGGTTCAGCGTCGTACCGAGGCGGAAGGTGGCGACGGTGTAGACGCCGAGCGGGAAGGTATAGCCCCACCAGCCAAGGTTGAATGGGACGCCGGCGCGCCAGTAGCGGATGGTGATGAGCGTCGCGAGCGCCAGCCACCACAGGCCGAAACCCCACAGGCAGAGCCCGACGACGACGCCGATCCCTTGCGCGACGGTACCGACATCGACCAGCCCGTGCGCCGCGAGGATCGCCGGCGCATCCGCCCCAAGCACCAGCATACCCAGCGCCCCGGTGCCGATCGGCCCCAGCGCGAGCCAGGATGATGCCGCCATGCTCTCGTGCGGGAGCTTGTGGAGCGCCATGCGCAGGATCAGGATAGCGAGGATGCCAAACGCGACCGGCACCGAATAGGCCCACAGCACATACGAGGTCGCGAGCGTCACGATCTGCGCGTGGGGATCGACCAGATGCGGCGCGAGCAGCCCGCCGCTGGCACCCGCCACTTCCGCTGCGACGACCGGCAGCAGCCATACCGCGGTCATGCCGTCCAGGCTGTGCTCGTGGCGGGTAAACATCAGGTAGGGGATCAACACGCCGCAGGCGAGCGACATGGCGACGTCGATCCACCACAGGACGTGTGCGACCGGCACGATGCCGTTACCGAACCGCACGATCCCGAAGGCGAGGCATCCGTTGATGATCGTCGCCAAGCCCATCGGAATGGTCCCGATGAACATCGACACGGTGTTGTGGCCGAAGATGCGCCGTGCCTCATGCCCGAACATCGCCCAGCGCGCGCCATAGAGACCGGCGAACAGGATGAAGAGCGCGATGTTGAAGAACCACAACACCTCGCCAATCGGTTTGAGCGCGGGGCCGATGCCGGGCACCTGCGGCAGCGCGAGAGCGAGGATGCCGGTGCCCATGGTCGCGGCGAACCAGTTGGGCGTGAACTGGCGGATCATCTCGCGCGGATGGTCGAGCCGGCTGAGCGGCTTGAGGCCGGTCAGGACCGGAGGTGTTTTGGCAGTCATGCGACCTGCTCCTTGATAAGGTCCGTCAGCGCGTCCGCCGCGCGGGTGCGATAGCGTTCCTTGTGGCGCAGCGCGTGGAAGGCGCGATCGGGCAGCCCCAGCGGCAGCTCGACCAGATCGCCCGCCTTCAACGCACGAGCGACGACCAATCGCGACAATACGGCGACGCCGGCACCGGCCTCGACCGCGGTACGCACCGCCTCGTTGGACGGCAGCGTCATCGCTACCGTCAGCTGGGCCGGATCAAACCCGCGCGTTCGCAGCACGTCCTCGAAGGTCGAGCGCGTGCCCGAACCCTGCTCGCGGACGATCCAGCGTTCAGCGCGAAGCCAGTCCTCGTCGACGCGCCCGGCGTCCTCACGGCCGACCAGCACCATCGGGTCACGCCCGACATTCCAGAGGGCGAGCGCCGGTTCGTCCACCTCGCCCTCGACGAAACCGAGCTCCGCCGCGCCGCTCAGGATCTGCGCTGCCGCACCTTCGGTGTTGTCGATCGCCAGTTCGACCGCGATCTGCGGGTGGCGTTCGTGGAAGGCGGCGAGCTTTGCCGGCAACCAGTAGCTCGCGATCGTCTGGCTTGCGACGATCCGCAACGAACCACGGGCAAGCCCGGCATAGTCCGCCAGCATCGTCTCGGCATGCGCTGCCCGCCCCAGCACCGCGCGCGCTTCCTCCAGAAAGCCGCGGCCTGCTTCGGTCAGCTGGATGCCACGCCCGACACGGTGAAACAGAGGAACCCCGTAGCGCGCCTCCAGAGCCGCGACCGCGCCGGACGCAGCAGACTGCGTGACGTTCAGCGCCTCCGCTGCCTTGGTGACGTGTTCGCGCTCGGCGACACCGACAAAGATTCTGAGCTGCTCCAAGGTCATGCAGCTTATATCGCGCACTCTGATCGATACGACCAACCGTTTGATCTGTTTATTTCAATCTGGATACCGGAACGATCGGTAATCCTTCGTCTGCGATAGTCTTGAAGACTTGAAGCGATCCGCGCGCTTGCGGCGTTGGTTCGTCCATGACTGATATGATCGAGCGCAAATCCGAGCCCTACAACGCCGAGCCGACGCCCGGCGCGCTGATCGAGCGGTTCCTGACGCCGCAGGCGCTGTTCTACGTGCGCAGCCATGGTGCGGTGCCTGATCTGCCTGCCGATCACCGGATCGAGGTCAGCGGGATGAGCATGGAAAGACGCTCCTTCTCGGTGGAGGAATTGAAGAGCGCGTTGGCCACGCGGACGGTGACGGCAGTTCTCCAGTGCGCCGGCAACCGGCGCACGGATCTCCAGCCGGTCGCAAAAACGTCCGGCGACCCCTGGGACGTGGGAGCGATCGGCAATGCGGAATGGACCGGCGTACGACTGTCCGACCTACTGGATGCCGTCGGTGCGCCGGATGCGTCCGACCTGTTTGTGGCGTTCACCGGCGCGGACGAGGTGGACGTCGAAGGCGAGGAAGCATTGTTCGGGGTCTCGATCGCCATGGACAAGGCGCGGCAACCCGACGTCCTCATTGCCTGGGCGATGAACGGCGAGCCGCTGACGCCCGAACACGGCGCACCGCTCCGCATGGTGGTGCCGGGCTATGCCGGGGTGCGGAGCGCCAAATGGCTGACACGGATCGAGGTGCGCGACACGCCATCCGACGCACCGATCCAGGCGCACGACTACAAGCTCTTTCCTGCCGATGTGACGAGCGACACCGTCGACTGGAGCCAGGGTCTGACCATCAATGCCATGCCGCTCAACGCCGCGATCTGCGTGCCCGGCTCTGGCGAAAGCCTGCCGGCCGGGGAGGTGCGGATCGAGGGCTATGCCATCGCCTATGATCGCCGCGTCTCTCGGGTCGAAGTGTCGATAAACGGTGGTCGCGACTGGCAACAGGCGACGTTCACCGATGATCCGGAGGCGCACTGGGGTTGGCGGCGCTGGACCCTCGACGCCACGCTCGTCAAGGGGCGCCAGCACCTTGTCGTGCGCGCCTTCGACGAGACTGGACAGGGTCAGCCCGAGCGGCCGGATACGATGTGGAACTTCGCCGGCTATCTGTGCACCGCCTGGCATCATGTGCACGTGCTGGTCGAATGATCGAAGCATCAGCGGCATCGGACCTCGGCTTTTGGATCGACGCGATCGGGCGGCTGGTGGTGGCGACCGCGGCTGGGATGGTGCTCGGCTGGGAACGCTCGCGCGAGAACCGGCAGATCATGGGCTTGCGGACGCTGGGCCTCGTCGGTCTGGCGAGCTGCATCGCCGTGCAGGCGATCGTGCACAGTGGCTTGCCGAATGTGAACGCCGATGCCGCAGGGCGGGCGATGCAGGGCATTTTGTCTGGCGTCGGTTTCATCGGTGCCGGTGCGGTGCTGCGGGTCGGCCAAGGTCAGGAAGTGCATGGACTGGCGACCGCCGCGTGCATCTGGGTGACAGCCACGATCGGCGCGGCAGCAGGGTTGGCGGTGTGGCCGCTCATCATCGGCGGGTTGAGCCTTGCGATGCTCGTACTGTTCGTCGGCGCTCCGCTCGAACGTCGCATTCGCGAGCGGGCCAGGCTGACTCCGGCAGAGGCCGACCGGAAGGATGCCGAGCGCAAGCCGTGATCCCGCTGGTCCGCCCAGTGCCTGTCGCGCTGAGAACCGGCCACGCGCTATCAGGACACAAGCGCCGCATCGGCCTGGCGCCGGACCTCGTTGGCGATCGGATGCAGCTCGGCAGCGGGGCGCTCCCCCACCACACTATAGCCGATCCCGTCGACCGCCCATGTGACCCGGCCCATGGTCCCGCTGGACGTGCTGGTCATGCTTGCGCTCTTGTCGATTTGCATGGGCCTCGTCAGCACCGCGAGCTTCGACGCTTGCGGTCCATCATAGAGGAGCAGCGCCGCAGGGCCGTGGGGCGTCGCGACCAATCGCCCCCCGCCATAGCGGTAACCCGCTGTGCTAAGGTCCGGGATGGTCACGCGCTCACCCAATCGGCTGGAGGTCCACCGGATCAGCATGGCGCGCTGGTCGGGGCCGATTTCCGCCGGTCGGATCCGGTCGGCGGCATAGACACGGAAATTGTCGCTCGCCTCATTGGCCAGCGCCGCGATGCCCGCGTGGGGTTCGCCGCTCCACCGCGCGCTCGACCAACCACCGCCAAATCCGACCGCCAGCAGAAGCGACGCGGCGATGGCGAGTTGCCAAGGCGGTTGGCGTTGCCGTCCCCTGATG